>CADCHW010000057.1 GCA_902801245.1 uncultured Ruminococcus sp. | reverse complement strand
GGTGCCACCTTGATTCACGGCAAAAGCCGCACACTCTGCGAAATACTAACATATTTCCGGCTACTGACGTAAGCCAACACGTCACAGAATACTCGGCAGCTATAAATAATAACAGCCTTTGACTGTGCCCTCGGCGACCCATTTAATAAGCAGTAACGATTCGGCTCTCAGCTCCCCGAACTCTCTGTGCGTTCTTTTCCTATTTTTATTTTCGCTTCAACGGTTTATTTATATATTTTGTTTACAAACTCTATTTTAACACTTTGAATTTTAAATGTCAATAGATTTTTTTAAAATTATTCAAAATGTACGGCTGATTCAATGAGAAATTAGGAGTTATGAATTAGGAATAATTTTGTTGAATTTCACGGTATAATATATATTACGGGCGATTGAAATATTTTTGTGAATGAGTTATAATAATAACAAAGGGGGTAGCAATATGAGTGAACTGCAAGTATGCACACAGGAAAATTTACAAAAGGTTTTAAAGAAAACCAAGCTTGCACTTGAAGAGATTTTCGGTGAAAAGCTGAAAGCGGTGATATTGTACGGTTCGTATGCAAGGGGCGACCAAGACGAGGAATCCGATATTGACGTTATGGCATTGGTTGATATTCCGAAAGAAGATTTATTTAAGTACAGAACTACGGCTATAATTACTGTGGATAATATTGCATTGGATTATGATGTGCTTGTTTCATTGAAAGTTCAGGATATTGAAACATTTAGCAAATACGAAAAGGCATTACCGTATTTTCAAAATGTAATCAGGGAGGGAATAAAAGTTGTATAATCAAGATATTATAGATATATGCAGAATGAGATTAGCTAAAGCGGAAGACTGTTTAAAAAAGCTCAGAAAAATCTTGCTATTGAAGATTACGATATTGCAGCCAATAGGTCATACTATGCAATTTTTCACGCAATGAGAGCATTAAATGCTCTTGAAAATGTGGATTTTAAACATCATTCGGGCATAATATCTCACTTTAGAAAAACATATATAAAAACACATATATTTGATGTTGAGTTATCTAATTTTATAACTACCGCTTTTGATATGCGGCATTTTTGCGATTATGATGATTCTTATGATATTATTCCATCGGAAGTTGAAGCACAAGTTCAAAATGCAGAGATATTTTTGAATGCTGTTAAATTGTACATAGATAAACAATTGAATGATAAATAAATTAGTTTTTGCAGAGTCGGTTTGATTTTATTGGATTGCTGCAAATTATACGAATAATTTTGCTGGATTTCACGGTATAATATATACTAAGTATTTAACAGATATACATTACTTCAAATAGAGTGATAAATTTCATATATTTTCAAAATATGATTTGACAAATATGTGAAGATATGGTATAGTGAGTAATAGCAAACTAAATTTGAAAACAGAAAGGAACGACATTATGAAAAATTATTTTGACTTAAAAGGACAAGTCGCTATCGTTACAGGCTGCTCCGGCGGTCTTGGTGTGCAAATGGCAAAGGCTCTTGCAAATCAGGGGGCAAATATCGTTGTTGTTGCCCGCCGTCAGAACCTTATTGAAGAGGTTGCAAAGAACATCGCCGAGGAATTCGGTGTGGAAACTCTTCCGGTTCGCTGCGACATCACAAGCACCGAGCAGGTTGAAGCTATGGTTGACACAGTTCTTGAAAAGTTCGGAAAAATCGATATCCTTATCAACAATGCAGGCACAGGTGCTGTTGCTCCGGCTGAGGATATTACCGATGAGCAGTTTGCAAACGAAATGAACATTGACCTTTTCGGTTCGTTTAAGGTTGCCCGTGCGGTTGCGAAGAAAGCCATGATTGCTGCAAAGTACGGCAGAATTATCAATATTGCTTCAATGTACGGTCTTGTAGGCAATAAGATTGCAGGCTCTTCTCCGTATCATGCGGCTAAGGGCGGAGTTGTAAATCTCACACGTGCTCTTGCTTCTGAGTGGGGCAAATATAACATCACAGTGAATGCTATCTGCCCGGGTTATTTCTATACCGACCTCACTCGTGCTACTCTCGACAGCGACTTCTTCCAGCAGAATGCAAAAACTATGATTCCCGAAGAACGTTACGGAAATACCGGTGAGCTTGATACAGCCGCTATTTTCCTTGCTTCTCCTGCTTCGTCTTATGTTACGGGTGTTAATCTTCCCGTTGACGGCGGCTACACCTGTATGTAATGCGTAATTGTGATATGGGTTAGTTGGCTTTTTTGGAAAGTTTTTTTATTAAAACATAATACGTAATAGTGTATTTATAATTTTATATTACTGATTGAAAACAAAAACCGCCCTGAGTGTTTCAAGGCGGTTTTACTTTATTTGCTTATATAAATTTAAATTTAAAAATTAATAATTGCACATTGCAAATTGTTAATTTATTCATCTCTGATATTTGTAATCGTAGATTTGATTAATTCCTTAGCCGAATCTTCCGTTAGCGGTTTATTGGAGTCAACAATCATATTGCCGCATGTTCCCATAGGCATCCAAAATGTATCTGAAACACTGGTTTGTGCTACAGAGTTCTTTGATTGAGCAAGAATAGCTGTAAGAGATGCGTCGTTTTGTACAACATCACTTTCGGCAACGACTTTATTTGAAGGTCCCCAATTCAATGCTTCGGCTCTTTGCTGCTGGCATTCTTCACCGGAAAGATATTTTGCAAGCTCAATTGCAGTGTTCGGATATTTTGTCATTGAATTAACACCGAGGAGCTTATAACCAAACATATTGATTATAGGAGTATCCGTGCCATTTACATTAATTGTAGGAAGAACGGCAAAACCTGCGTTATCGCCAAGAGCCGCCTTAGCAGCAGCGAAGTTCCACGAACCGTCGATACCTGCACCGACTGTGCCGGACTTAAAGCCGTCAACAACCTTAGTTGTTTCGCCGTTGAGGAGTGTATCCTTGTAGTCAACTGCAAAGAGCTTGCTGAAAGCCATCATTGTATTAACGAGAGTTGCCTCATCATAATCTGTAAATCTTTGAGTAATACCGTCATCTTCAAAACCGTCAATCTTCAAGCCGCCCGTAAACATAAACAAACAGGAATAATAGCTGTTGCCTGCGTCCATAACGAATTTCTTGTTTGCAGCCTTACACGCTTTGAGAGTTCCCTCCAGGGTTTTCGCCTGTTCATCGCTTACAACGGATTTATTGTAAACAAGGCAGTAGCTGTTATCGCCTGTTTCGGGATAAGCATAAATTTTTCCGTCAACTGTTGCGGCAGTTACGGATTGAGCATTGTTTGAAGATTCAACAAACTCCTTATTATCACCCGTTACCTCCAATAAAGCCCCTGCTCTTACAAGCTTATCGATATTGTCACAGGCAAATCCAAACACGTCGGCGGCACTTTCGGCATCTGTAAGAACCTGAGTTGCGGAGTCGGCTTCACCCTGAGGAACAACAGTAATTTCAATATCGCCGTAATCTTTCATTGATTCCGAGAAAGCAGCACATTGCTCTTTAAGAATATCCTGAGCTGCATCGGGTCCCCATACTTTAAGGCTGATTGTGCCGTTTTTTCCCTCGCCGTAAAGCGGGTCGAATTTGTTTTCTTCTTCACTTGAAACTGCTGCAATTTCAACATCACTATAAACCGAAATTTCTTCATCTGCGGAATAGGCAACACTGCTTTGGTTGGAATACGATTCTTCCGAGCTTGTGGTTGTATAGTCACGTTCTCCGGGAGTGTTCGAGCCGACGCTTTTAAATATCGCAAATGCAGCCACTCCGATGAAAACGGCACACAATCCGCCGATTACCGCATACAAGCTTGTACGCTTTTTCGGAGCTGCCGGAACGATATCCTGATATGTGATAGGCTTTTGAATAGTCGGCTGCGTGGTTGTATTTGCAGGGGGCTGAAAATCGGGGATAGCTTTTTGAGTATTTCCGTTTTGTTGGGTGCTTATGAACGGATTGTTTGTTGCAATTTGTGTTCTGGTTGAGTCGAAGCTTCCTGTATTCGGCTGTGCATAAACAGTATTTGACGAAATAGAAGAATACGAGCTGCCGTCATCGGGTTGGGGAAACTCACTGCCGTGTTGAGGTACAGTTCGTCTGTTTTCGAGCAGTTCAATAAATTCGTCCACTGTTTGACAGCGTGATTTGAAGTTTGGATTCAAGGCATATTTTAAAGTATCGATAACATAACCCGGAATGGAATTGCTTGATTGAAGCTCCGAAAATTTCGGGAAGTTCTCGTCAACTGTGCCGGAAGCAAGGGTGTTCGGAAATTCTCCGGAAAGTGCGTGATACATAGTTGCCGCAAGTGCGTAAACGTCCGTGTATGTGCCGTCTGGTTGGGTAAAGGTTCGCTGTTCAAACGGAGAATAACCCGGACTGAAGGCAATTCCTGCCGATGAAAGCGTTTTCACCTCGGCGGAACGTGCAAGTCCGAAGTCGATGAGAATATATTCCTCTTCGAGGTTGTAAGTATGCTTAATCATAATGTTGTGCGGCTTGATGTCCCTATGAAGAATACCCTTTTTGTGTAGAATAGAAAGACTTTGCATAAGCGGCTTCATTTTGGAATAGAGAGTATACCAGTCGATTTTTCCCGTACGGTCGATTCTGTCAAAGAGAGTTTCGCCCTCTATGTACTCCGTTATAATGTATGCTGTATTATTCTCGGAAAACAAATCGTACACTCTCATAATATTATTAAGACTTTCTCCCTCGGAAAGGCTCTCACATTCCTTTCGGGTTTTGTTCATAATATATTCGAGTGAGATTGTGTTGTCGTACTCAACTTCAAGAGGGTTAGCGGCTTTTTTGTTATAGACGTTTCTTTTAAAATATCCAATGTAAAAAGTTTCCTTGATAACAACCTTTTTCTTTAAATTGGTATCGTAGCCGAGATAGGTTATGCCGAAGCCGCCCGAACCAAGACTTTCTCCTACAAAGTATCTTCCGTGGTTGAGGTATGTTCCGGCAGGAAGTTCATAGCTCTGACCGTAATGCTCGCTGTGTTCCTTACCGCATTCGGGGCAGAATGCTCCCTCTTCATCGTTTACTTCCGTAAAGCAATGGCAGCAGTAACGCATAATGTTCACCGTCCTTTTTCTTTATTGTAAAAATATACAAATTATATTATATATTATATCAAAAAAATTCGGATTAATCAATAGCTTTTTTACAACATATGACTTCCTATAAAAAATCATTGACATAAAAATCGGTTTTCGATTACGAAAACCAAACAATTATACTCACGGTCAAAAAGATTTGCCATTTTAAAGTTTGCGGGCGACGGAACAAATTATCGTGGAAAAATAAGTTACCCTCAGCGAAACTAGATAAACTTTCTGTAGAAAAAAATAAATCAAAGCAACCCTTAGAATAATATCTTTCGGTTAAAACCAAAACAGGCAACAGCATAGCGAATTGCCGGTCTAAGAAAATTAGTATAAAATTTAAAAAAGCGGCGACACATAAAAATGTATCGCTGCTTTTTTGGGAACTATTCTGTTGTTACGCAGAAATTATTCTTCAACGTCAACTTCCTCGTAAATGTACTTGTTGCCCTCTTCGTCCTCGTAAATGTACTCATAGGAGTGCTTGCCCTTGCCTTTTGCTGTGAGGTGTTTTATTCCGCTGTGTTTGCTTTTGCTGTCTTTAATCTCTTTCTTGGTGAAGAACCACTGCAAGGCAAGGAACAACAGTTCAGCCGTCAAAATAAGTGAAATATGTACCATGGGAATTTCACTTGTATCAATTGCAGCCAGAACCGCCCAAGCTGCAATGAATACCATAGTGTAAATCCATGAGTACTTGATTGACTTAATGGTAACCTTCATTTCCATTTCGTCCGAACTTCTGAAACCCAATTTTCTGATATACTTGTTCATATATACTGCCCCTCTCAGATAAAAAACCTTGTACTTATATTATATCAATTTTTTGCAAAATTTCAAGAGATATCGGATATATTTTATGTTAATTTTCCATTTTTTTCTTTTAAATTTACATAATGCACTTAAAACTCACTTGATTATCAGAAAAAATTTCGTTTTCCAGATAACTCTGATAAATCTGTCCTCTTGAAATATGTGCGGAAATTACCTGTACAAACAATTCTCATATGGTGCAATTATTTTTTCGATACGGTCGATTATATTTTGACAGTCTATAGAAACAGATTCAAACATAGTTTCCGTCAAAATGCCGAAGCAGACCATTGAAAAGCAAAGGGGAATCTGAAATCCGTCCAAACTGCCCTTAGTGGAAAGCTTTGTTTCATCAAGGATTGTGCCGAAGCGAACGCTGTTGCCCACAATGCCCGAATGGGCACGATAGCACGACAGCACATAGAGAATTTTCAAATTCTCAAGAGTAATTTCATTCTGAATTGCTCCGAAGTTACGGCTTCTCATAACGTCGCCGATCCACCAATAATCGTGAAGATAATTGCCTTGCTTGTTATATGAAAGATAATCCGAATATTTATCTTTTAATTTATTATATTCTTTTCTTGCCTCAATTTTCAGCCGCTGTGCTTCTTCTCTTTCTTCATTGCTTTGAGAATAGTCAATAAGGTAATTGCAATATTTAATTCTGTCACGTGAAACTTTCACATAATAGTCGTCAATATAACGTTCTAACAGCTGTTCGTTATCACGGTGAACGTATAAGAAACGCATAATTACCATAGATTCATACAGAATGCGGCTTAATGCCATAGCACCCTCAGGGTAACCGTGATAAAGCAGAGTTAAAATTTCCTTAGTTGTGATAATAGCCTTTGAATACGATTCGCTGATAACCCTGGTGAAGGTATTGGGTATATTGAGCAAATCGCTGCCGAGTGCAAGTTTTTCACATTCCTTTACAATCTCCACCGCAGAATAATAATTCCAGCGGCTTGCACCGAGTTCAAGCTCCAAAGGGGTAAAATCCATTTTCCCACCTCCACTTACTATTATAACAGCATAAGCTGATAATTCCAATACTTTACCGCATTAAAAAACTGTACAAATATCTCAGCCGAATTTTGTTTACTTTAATTTTTGTATATAGCTGAGGAGTGTTATTTTAGGTGAATATAGTGTGTTGGTCGGGGGAATATATTTATACATTATTAAAAGCCGTCAGAGATTTTTACCCGACGGCTTTCTGCTGTGAACACCCGAACAATTGATTTTTGTTTCGGGTGTTTTGTTGTTTGTTTTTGGTTATGCAATGGCAGGTCTGCCTTGGGCAGCAAGTTCTTTTATCTTTTCAAGAGTAAAGCCTGTTGCCTTTGCAATATCTTCTTTTGATACCGTACCCAATGCCAAAAGATTAAGGGCAATATCAAGCATTTTCTTCTGCTCACCTATTTTTTCGCCAATTTGCTTGCCTCTCTGCTCCCCTCTCTGCTCGCCTATCTTTTCTCCCATCTCAATCATTTGTTTCTTAATTGCTTCGTCATAAGCTTCACGCTGAGCCTGTTCATCAAATAACTCCGACATCATAGTGAACACCTCCGTTTTATGTTCGGAAAGGAAATCCGAAAGATATCCTTTCTCAATACATATTTTGATAGTTTCTTTTATACAGTCAATGCTGTTGTCGTAAATCTTACGCTGTTCATTGTATACTCTGCAAAAGCCTATATACTGACCATGAATTGTTTCTACATCGGTTTTGCTAAGTATTGTTACTTTCAGGTCAATCGGCGAATTGCCGTTAAAATAATCGTCTTTGAATGAAATTTCGTCGGGAGCTTTTCTGTCACCGGTGTATACTACATATAATTCCGGTTTGGGAATTTTTACTCTTGTACTCAGGTGAACGTTCTGAGCCGACTGCTTAAGATAACGATGATATGTTTCCGAAATATAAAACAGCATTCGCAGTGTCATATTCGGATTCCATGCACTCTGTGCTTCAACAAGAAGTACAAATTTAGCGTCGCCGTTCTCATTGACAATAAATCCTAAATCGTTGTAAATATTGTTTACAAGAATAGTTTTCAAAGTCGTTACGTTAATATCGTCCAGTGTAACCTTAGTATCTTCGGGGTGGAGTTCTTTATACAGCCGCAGAACGTAATTGTTATCCTTGAAGAGATTTACAAATACACTGTCTTTCGACTTTTTGTTGGTTGTTGTACTGGTGCCGTCATCTTTTGAATTTTCCTCGGAATCGTTTGTTTCTTGTTCTGTGACTTCATCGGGCATTGGTATCATCTCCTTTTCAGGCTTTAATCCGTATCAAGCTTAAGCACCGCCATAAATGCGTCCTGCGGAACTTCCACCGAACCCAGCTGACGCATTCTCTTCTTACCCTCTTTCTGCTTCTCCAGAAGTTTCTTCTTTCGGGTAATGTCACCGCCGTAACATTTTGCAAGAACGTCCTTACGCAGTGCCTTAACGGTTTCTCTTGCGATAATTTTACCTCCGATACAAGCCTGAATCGGTACTTCAAAAAGCTGACGTGGGATTTTCTCCTTAAGCTTCTCCGCCATTTTTCTGGCTCTCGGATATGCTTTATCAGCGTGAATAATAAATGACAATGCGTCCACAACATCACCGTTGAGCATAATGTCAAGCTTGACAAGCTTACTTTCCGCATAGCCTTTCAGTTCGTAGTCGAATGAAGCGTAACCTCTTGTTTTCGATTTGAGAGTATCGAAGAAATCATAAATGATTTCCGCAAGCGGTAATTCGTAATGAATATCAACTCTGTCGGAATCTATGTAAGTCATATCCTTGAAGATACCTCTTCTGTCCTGACACAGTTCCATAATATTTCCCACATACTCGCTCGGTGCATATATATGAGCGTTCGTCATAGGCTCTTCGGCTGCTGCGATAACGGCAGGGTCGGGGTAATTTGTGGGATTATCAATCATCACGACAGAGCCGTCTGTTTTAGTGATTTTGTAGATAACGGACGGAGCAGTAGTCACGAGGTCGAGATTATATTCACGTTCAAGACGTTCCTGAATAATCTCCATATGAAGAAGACCTAAAAATCCACATCTGAAGCCGAATCCCAAAGCGATAGACGTTTCGGGTTCAAAGGAAAGAGAAGCGTCGTTAAGACGGAGCTTGTCGAGAGCGTCACGGAGGTCGGAATATCTTGCACCATCGGCAGGATAGATACCGCAGTAAACCATAGGCTGTGCAGGACGGTAACCGGGAAGAGCCTCCTCTGTGCGGTTCTTGCTGAGAGTTACCGTGTCGCCGACCTGAGCGTCACGAACCTGTTTGATTGAAGCAGCGATATATCCTACTTCACCTGCATATATCGACCCCACAGGGTCAAGGGAGGTTGCACGGAGATATCCGCACTCTGCGACCGTGAACTTACTGCCGTTAGCCATAAGCTCGATTTCGTCGCCGACATGAACTTGACCGTCAATAAGTCTGACGTAAATAATAACACCCTTATAGCTGTCGTAATAGGAATCGAAAATCAAAGCCTTAAGCGGTTTATCCTCATCCGCTTCGGGGGCAGGAATATCTGAAACTATTTTTTCCATAACAGCGTGGATATTCAAACCGACCTTGGCAGATATCTGGGGAGCGTCCTCAGCAGGAATGCCGATAACATCTTCAATCTCGTTAATGACACGCTGAGGGTCGGCACTGGGGAGGTCGATTTTATTAATAACGGGAACGATTTCAAGACCTCCGTCAACGGCTAAATAAGTATTTGCAAGTGTCTGAGCCTCAATGCCCTGAGAAGCGTCCACAACAAGCACCGCACCCTCACAGGCAGCAAGAGAACGTGACACCTCGTAATTGAAGTCAACGTGACCGGGAGTGTCGATAAGATTAAAAACATACTCCTTGCCGTCATCAGCCATATAGTTAAGTGTAACAGCATGGGCTTTGATAGTGATTCCACGTTCACGCTCAAGCTCCATATTATCGAGAAGCTGGTCTTCCATATCACGGAGAGCAACGGATTTAGTCTGTTCAAGT
>CADCHW010000056.1 GCA_902801245.1 uncultured Ruminococcus sp. | reverse complement strand
TGCAAATTGGTTTCGTCAGCGACCAAAGGCTCTGCCTTTGGAATCCGCAAGCTTTAAAAAGCTTGACCAAACTTTAAAATGGTAAATCTTTTAGCTTTCTAGTATAATCTAACCCAAAAGAGAACTGTTATAAAAACTGCTGCTCATAAATTCTTCCTTTGACTTAAACATAATGCCGGCATCATGAAACGAAACACAATCATCTCCGGCAACAACAAAATGATCGATTAAAGTAACCTTTAAATATTTCAAAGTCTGATAGAGATTGATAGTTGCTATAATATCGGCTTGAGAGGGTAAAGATGTTCCTCCGGGGTGATTATGTGCAATTATTGCATACTTTGCCGAATGGTGGATTGCAAGCTCACAGATTTTCGGAATATTTAACTCGGTATTTATAATCGAACCATGACTTACTATTCCTGAATAAAGCTCTTTCAAATTCAAATCCATTAAAATCAAATATGCCATTTCTGTATTTTTACTCAAATAAAGATTTATAAGCTTTTGAGGAAGAATATCTCTGTTTACAACCTTACTTCCGTTTTGAAGCTTGTCGTTTCTGTAAACACCCATAAATTCAGTGAGAAACTTGAACATAAACGCTGTATTTTCGGAAACTCCCGATTCAACAATCAAATCATACGGAGCATCCATAACTCCGGAAAGAGTACCGAATTTATTCATAAGCCTATGAGCTATTATATTTGTATCCTTTTTTTGAATACAATAATAAAGAAGTATTTCCAGCAGCTCGTGTTTTTCAAAAATATCAATGCCGTATTCGAGATACTTTTTCTTCATTTGCTCTCTGCGAAGCTTAATATTGGATTCTTCGTCGCTCATATGAAAACCTCCTATATAATTCATTTATTTGTTTTAATGTATAAATTATACATTAAAATCACGAAATAATCAAGTAAAATTTATACGTTTTTTTGTTAAATTAATTATACATCTCGGAAGTTTTTGTTACGTCATTTGCTTTTTTCCTTTTTCAGCAAGACAACAGCTGCCGCTGCTATAAGAACAATAACCGCCCCTATAATTATACCTGCTGAAATATTATTGTCGGTTGATTCCGGCTGAATATCGGAATTATTTTCACTTGTCAACGCAATATCAAAAGTTTCCGTAACATCATTAGCGTCAATGCCCGAATGTACAGCTGTATTACCGGAACTGTCATTAACAGTAATAACTGTTCGTGAATTATAATCATCGTCTGTCAAATCTTCGTCTTCATTCTCAAAGGTAAAAATCTCGTCAAAGGTATTTTTAACTAAAGTTGCACCCTCTGCTGTATCAAGTACCTTAAACGAAGCCGTAACCACAAGACCCTCTTCTTTAAAGTAAAAGCCGTCGGTGACGTTTATCGCACAGTAATAAATCGACTCCTCCCCCACGTTTACCATAGCATTTTGGAGAATATCAAACCCGATAGAGCCGTCTATATATTCAAGATATTCGTGATTATAATACAGATATGCTCCTGCTGCCTCAATCGGAGAATCAACATCACTCATATAATAAGAAAATGTAACTGTATCACCTTTTGACACATTTATTCCGTTTACTGTTAAATTTTGCTCGGCATAGCTTGAAGAGCAAAATATATTCAAAACCATAATCACGGAAAACATCAGCATTATAATTATTCTCTTAACTTTCATAATAAGAATTCACCCTTAAGAAAAATGACTGCCTTTATTTGACCGCTTTGCAATTATCGAAAAAATAATTCCTATAATAAGAACTACAACCACAGCAACAGCCGCAGCCATTATATAAAGCTTTGTGTTGTTACTGTTATTTTTTTCGTCAAGTTCGGGAACTGTCGGGGTTTCTTCCTGCAATGAAACTTCCGAAACAATTTCGGTTAGAAATTCATCGAACATGTCTATAGCAACAGAATTGTTATCTAAGTTTGTATTAGTATCTGTTTCAATTTCGGTATCGGTATTTGTGTCCGTATCCGTACTTTCTGCCGTATCCGTGTTTGTGTACTCTTCGGAAGCAGTACTGCTTACAGCGTCTGTATGTGTGTCCGTATCGGTGTTATCGTTCAATTCGCTTTGAGTTGAAACGGTACTGTTAAAAATATTGCTGTCAATTGAGGAAACGGAACTCTCATTATGCTGAGGAGTTCTGTCAACACCGCCGTTTACGGAAGTAACGTCATAAACGTACATATCTCTCAAATCTGTAGTAGTACTGTCAATAAATGTTTTGATTTCATAGTTAAGGTTTAAATTTTGAGCCGCTGTATCTTTAACGGTAAACTGAACAGTGGAAAGAACCTTATCTTCCGTAAAATCGAACCCCTCAAAATCCATTGCATTAAAACGAATCTCACCTATAATATTGACATTTGTCATAAAGCCGCTGATATTTGAAAGCTCAAGACTGTATGGAACATATTCCAGAGAATTACTGTCATAATATATAACAACATCAAGTGCCTGAATTTTATTCGGGCAGGGATTTACACGAAGTTCATACGTAACCGTATCGCCGACATTGACAGGATTTGAATTGATTTCTGCTGCAAAAGTTAATAACATTGACGAGAAAATAAAAACAATTGCCAAAAAAGAAATTGTCAATATTTTAATACTCTTTTTCAAAACTAAAACTCCTTTCAAAATATTTGTGTAAAAAGAAAAGCGAACTCATAGAGTCCGCAATTGTTCGGATAACGCACAGCTTACTCGGTAATATCGACCGTATCGACCGTATCGACAACATCAGAATTTTCCGAATAGGAACTGCTTGTATCATCGGTTGATACATCACTCGGTGTATCCATAAAATGTTCAACACAGTTAATGCCGATTACAACGAGAACAAAGCCGATTACGAAAATTTTAGTCCAACGTGCAAGAAAGGCATCGAGCGAACGTGCTTTATTTTTCGACAGAAAAGTATCTGCACCGCCTGTAATAGTACCCAGTCCCTGAGTATTACCCTCCTGTAGAATGATAACGATAATCAAAGCAATCGCCAAAACCAAGAGAATACCGCCAAGAACGAATTCAAGTATCAATTTCACTGTTTCCACCTCCAACGACACTTACATCTTTACCATTATATCACAAAAGAAACGAATGGTCAATAGTGAATTTTCGATTTTTGTTATAATTTGCGGACAACTAAAGTTTGGTCAAGCTTTTTAAAGCTTGCGGGCGACGGAACACCCCAAGAAGCCGAGCCGTAGGCGACAGCTGATTGGAAGGTGTTCCTAGTGGTCTTGCACCAGCAGGGGCAGAGCCCCGCTCGCTGACGGAACAAATTATTGTAGAAAAATAAATTACCCTCAGCGAAATGAGATAAACTATCAAAGAAAAACAATAAAAAACAATCAAAAAAACAAAAACTCTCCACTCAAACAAAAATAGGCAACAGCGTAGCGAATTGCCGGTCGAAGAAAGAAAAGCGGTAAATCTTAATGCTTGCGAGTATAAACAATAACTTAGACTACCCGACCGAAAGTATTTGTAATAATTGTTACTGTACTAAATAAAGTTGGTCAAAAACTACCGCATAAAATAAACTATCGGTCGGGTAATAAAAGTTACGGATAAAACAAACTATCTTCACGTGTTTAATAAATAACAATAATGCCCTTTGAAGGAACTTTACCGTTAATCTTGCCGCCGGAAACAGTAAACTCGGCATTCGTCACCTTATCCTTATATGTGCCGTCTGCAAGAACACTTTCTGTATCCTTAAGCTCAAAGTCGCTGTCGGACATATTGATGATTACAGCACCCTTATCGCCACGTTCAATCATAAGAACCTTGCCGTCAGCATCGGGGTTTGAAAGTTTCTCGCCAAGTCCTGCCATTTCGTTTCTGAAATGATTGAGTGCGGAAACATTCTCGCTCTTATAGCCGTCCGAGCCTGCCTTGCCAAGAACATTATCGCCCCAAGGATTATCCTTTGAAGCATTGTTAGGTCTGCTGAAGAACAGCGGTGCACCGCCGCTTCTCGCTGCAATAACAGCCCAGCCGTACTCGATATCGCTTTCTTCCAATTCAAACCATGAATCCTCGCCGTCGTTGCAGTAATTATCATGCGATTCAACCCATGTTACAAGCTTGCTAGGGTCAACATTACCTACTACATAAGATTCAACAGAGCCTGTACTTACATAGCCGTGTGCAGCACTGCGAACTCTTTCGCCGTAGCTTGATGCCGTAACGCTCATAATCTTTGAATAGTCTTCAAATCTGTCATTCTCGCTTTGGAGAATTTCACCATACTGGAATTCAGCACCGTTATCAAGAACTGTCGGCCAGAAATCCGAAGCAAAAGCTTCGTCATCATCAGGAAGCTCTATATGCTTTGCGGCATCAAATCTGAATCCCGACGCACCGTCCTCAACGCAGGTTTTAAGGTATTTGAGCAAGTATTCCTGAATGTTCTTATCCTGTGTATTCAAATCCTTAAGTCCCAGAAGATTTCTCTGTGTAACCTGTTTTCTGCTTGCATAGCTTGCAATATCGCCGTTGTTATGGAAAGGATTCTCGCAGAGGTCGAAAATATTTTGAGAAATCAAATCCTCGTTGCTTGTAGTATGGTTGAGCGGAACGTCAACGATAATCTTCAAGCCAACCTTGTCGGCTTCTTTGCAGAGATTTTTAAAATCCTCCTCAGTGCCGAGCTGATAATTTCCGATAACATAATCGGTAGGCTGATAATGCCACCACCATGCACCGTCCGAGCCGTCGTCCTTGTCACCCATAATCTTTAAAGGAGTATCCGTGCCGGCACACTGATTGATAGGTGAAGTCTGAATTGACGTATAGCCTGCGTCTTTAATATCCTGCAAATTCTCTGTAATTGTCTTGAAATCCCAAGAAAAAGCATGAAGAATAGCACCGTAATTCATTGCAATTGAACCGTCGTCCTTAAGCTGATAAGCATAATCGCCGTCAACCTTTTTCTCCTCTGTCTCGGAACTCTCAGATGAAGTTTCCGTTGATTCCGTTGATTCCGTAGTTTCTGTCGATTTGGTTGATTCCGTTGACTCTGCGGAAGATGATTCTTCGCTTGAAGCAGCAGAAGAAGACGCTGAAACAGTTTCCGACTTCGGCTTCGGTTTTGCCGGAGATTCGCCTCCGCACGCTGTCATTGTACCTGTAACAGCAAGCACAAGAGCCATTAAAATACCAACGTATCTTTTTTTCATTATTATGCACCCCTTAAATTAATCATCATATTTATCAAAGTAGACTATATCGTCATAGCCGTACTCATCTTCATCTTTATTTTTTTGGTAAGGAAGTTTTGAATAAACCTCGGCAACCCTATCCCTCATCCATAAGGACGGAATAACTCTCAAAGAAAATCCGCAGCCGTCGTTCATTGCCCACTCAAACGGTTTAGCCTGAGGAAGTCCGTAAACCGACAGCAAGGTCATTATCACGCCGCCGTGAGTAACTATCACACAATTTGTAGTACCCGTTTTTATAAGACCATCAACTATATCTTGAAAAATATTGCATACACGTCTTGTAAAATCCGCACCGCTTTCCCCCTTTGGAGGTTTCACGGAGGTATCGCCGGCAAGCCATTTTTTGAAATCCTCATTGTTTGAAAGACTTTCTGCTGTACGCCCTTCCCACTCTCCGAAGCTGCATTCACGAAGCTCGTTTATAACAATCGGCTTTATTGCCGGATAAATAATCTCACATGTTTGCAGACAGCGTTTTAACGGACTTGTAAATATAACGGGTGTTCCGGGATAATCAAACTCATCATCTAGCTTTCTAAGCTCGGCTATTCCGTCTTTGCTTAAGGACACATCTTTTGTTCCGACATATTGACCTTTTGCCGTTTCCTCACAAGCTCCGTGTCTTATAAAATGTATTTGATATGATTTCATATATAAATTTCCTTTACAAATTGGAATAAAAAGGTTATACTTAAAGTAATAGCATTGAAAGGTCTGATAAAATGAACAAAGATTTTCCGAGAATTCTCACACTTCTTCGTGAAGAAAAAGGTTTAAGCCAAAAGAAAGCCGCTGCCGATTTGGGGATATCCCAGCCGCTGCTGTCGCACTATGAAAAGGGCATTCGTGAATGCGGACTTGATTTTCTCGTAAAAGCTGCCGACTATTACGAAGTATCATGCGATTACCTTTTGGGCAGAACAGCAAACAAAACAGGCGGACAGATTGTAATTTCCGATATTCCCGAAGATGATTCAAGCATATTATCATTTAACGACAATAAATCCGGACTAATCACCGCACTGAACAAGAAGTTGATTTTCAACTCTCTTAATATAATTTTTGATATTCTTGAAAAACTGAACAACAAGGGTCTGACGACCGAATGTTCAAATCATCTTATGGCAGTCATATATTCTATGTTCCGAACTTTGTACTCTTCAAATCCGAGAAACTCTCAAAATATGTTCTCGGTAGCGGAGCATATTTACAAAGGCAGAGTACACGCACTTCAATCGATATGTGAAAGCAACGCAGAAAATATTGCCAAAGGTCTGCCGATTATAGAGTACAGAAGTATTGAGCGTACAAAGCTTCTCGAACTATCCCCCGACATCATAGAAGAACAATACGCAACGCTTTCCAGCTCTCTCTTCAATCTTATTCAAAATACTGAAAAACGTATCAACAATTCAAAATACTAAAATTTAAGAAGCAAGCGACACACGGCTCTGTGTCGCTTAACTTTTTATTCCAAAATAATAATTACTGCTGTACCGCAGAAGATGAACTGTTATTGCCTGCGGCTGCATTGTTTGCATTTGTTCCTGTTGTTTCTTTTTCGACATCTGTACCCTTGGCTTCTGCTTCCGAACCCTGACTTACAATAATCTGAAGAGCAGAACCGTATTCGAGTTTATCGCCTGCGGTGTGTGCATCATAACCGATTACAAGACCCTTTTTCACTGTATCGCTGTATTCAAAGCTTTGAGTTGTGATAAAGCTCTCGTCACCGAGAAGCTGTGCAACTTGGTCTACCGTCTTACCCTCAATCTGCGGAAGAGTACGCATTTTAGCACCCTTACTTACAGTGATATACAAAGAATAACCCTGAGTTTCCTCGGAATAAGCCTCCGGGAACTGAGATGCAATGTACCCCTCGGGAACATCATCGCTGAACTCTTCCTCAACAGCTTTCAAAAGCTGATAGTCGGAATTCTTTTCGGAATCTTCAACTGCCTGCTCGTACTTAACTCCGACCATATTCGGAACTGTAACCGTTTCGCCTGTTATCTCCGCATCGGAATCCGAAGAAGCATTCTCAGGTTCAAAGAGCGAAGCAAACGGGTTACCCTGAAGCCAGTAAGTACCTATGATTACAAAAAGCACCAAAGACAGAATACACGAAATAACTCCGTAAATACGTGAAGTACCGCTTTTCTTTTTCTTCTTCTTTGCCGGGATATCATCATCGTCGTCGTCATCGTCTACATCAGGACGTGCGACCTCCTCCTGAATATCTTTCACTGTCGGAGCAGCCGAAAGTTGAGCCTTAAGCCCCTCAAAAGTTTGAACACGTTTCTCCTGGTCAATCTGCAAGCCGCTTGAAAGAGCTGTTCTTATATGCGGAGGAAGATTTTTATTCACATTTGAATTTATAAGAAGTTTGTTATCATTCTTTCTTTTCTCTATATCATCGGGAACACTGCCGGTCAACGCATAGAAAAGAGCCGCAGTAAATCCGTAAATCTCGGTACTCTCGTCAAGCACGGAAAATTTATCGTACTGCTCGGGTGCGGAACAGCCTGTAATAAGCATTGAACGGAGGTCTGTGCCGACTTTTCTCATATCGGCAATTGTGAAATTCTGAAGCTTGATTTTTCCCTCTGCCGAAAGCTTGATATTGCTCGGACCTACACCGTAATGAGAAATTCCGTTTTTATGCAATGTTTCAAGAGTTGAAAGCAGCGGCATAAAGAGCGGTCTTGCGGTATCCCAATCAAGATGACCGCCGTTTTTCTTGATAAACTCCGTAAAGGAAGAAAGCTCTTCGATTTCCTCAACAACGTACGCAGTATTATTTTCTCTGAAAATGTCAAGGACATTGCATATTGCCGAAGAATCCTTAAGCCTTGCAAGAGTTCTGTTATACTCAAGATACTTGCTTAACAATCTCTTGTAGGTTGTTGCTTTTTCGGAATGTACTCTGAGTTTATTGCTGTCTTTGCTTCTTGCACAAAGACCGTTGGGCAAAAACTCCCTTACAATAACAGCACTTTCACTTCCGTTATCAAAAGCAAGGTACTTGGTACTTTCATTGTTGCTTGAAAGCTTTTTACCGACTACATATTTATTCTCCTGTAAGGACGCACCCAACGGCAAAAAAGGAGTTCCCTGACGAGCAGCTTGGTCAAAACCGCAGCGTGGGCATACTGCCTCGCCGTCTTTTATCGGATTCATGCAGCCAAAACAAATTTTAGACATCTTTCTTATCACTCCATAAAACTTTATAACTAAAAAATATACAACCGTAATGATAAACGTATTTTCAAAAAATAAAATACACCACTTTAAAAAATTATATCACATCGGGCATAATAATTACAACATCATAGCCGTTAAAAAAGATTACAATTTTGTATTTTTTACAAATTACAACAGACTTGATTTGCAAACATCAATATGATACCATATTAAAGGTGATATAATGAACTTAAAAATCGCAACCTATAATATTGCCGCAGGACTTAGCAACGGTTATTTCAAAAAGAAAAACTACTACAAAGCAGCTGATGTAATAAAATCCATAGACGCTGATATAATTACACTCAACGAAGTAGGAAAGCCTCTGCCCGATTTCATAAAAGAGCATACCGATTTCATAGCCAATCATTGCGGCTATAAATATTTTATCTTTGCAAAAGCCACAACCTACAGAGCATTCCCCTATGGAAACGCTGTACTCAGCAAATATCCGATTGAAAGCTCCGAAGTTTACCCCATAAAAAAATTTGTGCAGCTGCTGCCGGGAATATACGAGCCGAGATGTATTTTGTCGGTAAAAATATCGAGTGAAAAGCCTGTAAGAATTATCTGCACACATTTGGGATTATTTCCCGATGAACAGAAAATGGGACTTTTAAAGGTATCTCAGCTTGTGAGAACTTCCAAAATACCGACTGTATTTATGGGAGATTTGAATATCAGCAACAACAATAAAATGTTTACACCTATTAAAAGTATTCTCAAAGATGCCTGTGAAATGCACGGTGTTACCTTGAAAACTTATCCGTCCTTTAAGCCGAGGAAAAGACTTGACTATATATTCGTAACGGAAAATATTTCTGTTACCGATGTTAAAGTTGTGAACAATATTGCGTCTGATCATCTGCCGCTTGTTGCTGAAATAACCATATAATATTCTCATAACTATACTGGAAAGCTAAAAGATTTACCATTTTAAAGTTTGGTCAAGCTTTTCAAAGCTTGCGGGCGACGGAACACCCCAAGAAGCCGAGCCGTAGGCGACAGCTGATTGGTAGGTGTTCCTAGTGATCTTGCACCAGCAGGGGCAGAGCCTCGCTCGCTGACGAAATAAATTATTGTAGAAAAATAAATTACCCTCAGCGAAACCGAACAAACTATCAAAGAACATAAAATAAAAAAACTGTTAAAAATATATCTTTCAATTAAAACCAAATCAGGCAACAGCGTAGCGAATTGCCGGTCGAAGAAAGGAAAGTGCTAAATCTCACTGCTCTTTAGTATAACTAAAAACATCTTCTTTTAGCGTATTACTATAGAAGATGTTTTTGTATTGTCTTACTTTCTAAAAAATTCTTTTATAAAGCTTAAGACAGTGCTGCATAAACAACACTGTCTTAAGCTTTACGCGCTGTAAGGGACTCGAACCCCTGACCTACTGGTTCGTAGCCAGTCACTCTATCCAGCTGAGCTAACAACGCATTTGTTATTTTGTTTTCGCATTTCCTTGGTGCTTATATATAATAACACACTTCCAAAAAAAATGCAAGCTTTTTTTCAAAATTTTTTTATTTTATTTGAAATTCGGAATTTTATCCTAAATCAAGCGAAAAAACATTATTGAATCGAGTAAAAACAACCAAAGATTAATTAGAACATTAACCAAGTCATAATAAAGGCCGTAAGTTATAAAACTTCCGGAAAAGAATTGAAAACACAGAATAATAACAAAGGTATTATACTCGCAAGCAGTAAGATTTAGAACTTTTCTTTCTTAAACCGGCAATTCGCTACGCTGTTGTCTGTTTTTGTTTGGGTGTACAATTAATTTTCAAAAAACGGAACGCCGAAATTTATCGGCGTTCCTAAAAATCAATTATTCTTAAAATTAGGCTGGTTCTTATCTCTTACACGTACCGCTTCTTCATCTTCGTGACGAATCTGGGCACGTTTGATTTTACCGCTGTAGGTTTTCGGAAGCTCGTCCACAAACTCAATCACACGGGGGTATTTATAAGGTGCTGTGGAATGCTTAACGTGGTTTTGAAGTTCCTTTATAAGCTCTTCACTCGGCTCGTACTGTTTCTTGATTACGCAGGTTGCCTTTACAATCTGACCTCTTACCGGGTCGGGTACACCTGTAATCGCACATTCGATTACAGCGTCATGTTCAAGCAATGCACTTTCAACCTCAAAAGGTCCTATTCTGTAACCCGAACATTTAATAACATCGTCGTTGCGTCCTACAAACCAATAGTAACCCTCGCTGTCACGCCATGCCATATCACAGGTGTTATAGCACTTTCCGTGAAGAATTTCCGCTGTCATATCGGGGTTAAGATAATATCCAGTAAACAAACCTACCGGAGGATTGTTCTTAACGTCCATAACGCAGATTGAACCCTCTTCGCCAGTGCCTACTTCGTTGCCGTCATTGTCGAGAAGCTTGATATCGTAGAGCGGTGACGGCTTACCCGTTGAAC
The DNA here is from genome assembly GCA_902801245.1 of uncultured Ruminococcus sp. Lineage (GTDB taxonomy): Bacteria > Bacillota > Clostridia > Oscillospirales > Acutalibacteraceae > RUG592. Next base: position 6,568 of record CADCHW010000056.1, on the reverse strand, counting down.
CGATTTTAATATCGTCCCACTGGAAATCGGCAAGGAGTACCGGTCCTTCCGACTGACCGAAGCCCTGATAAATATTATGACCCGTAAAACCAAACCATTTGGAATTAACCTCGGGGTTGAGCGGTTCGCCTGCCGTCGCCCAATGCTCGATTGAGGAAAGGTCGTAGCTTGCGACATCTTCAAGAAGCATAAATCTGTACATTGTGGGCGGAGCACAGAAAGTTGTGAGCTTGTAGTCTGCCATTTTCTGCAAAAGATTCTTAGGCACGAATTTATCCATATCGTACGCAAAAATTACAGCTCCGCAAATCCACTGACCGTAAATCTTGCCCCAGCCGAACTTTGCCCAGCCGGAATCCGTAACGCTCATATGAAGCTTGTCTTCCTGAACCTGCTGCCAATACTTCGCCGTAATGATATGACCCAGAGGGTGTGCAAAATTATGCTGAATCATCTTTGGCATACCTGTAGTACCCGATGTAAAATATACAAGCATAATGTCGTTCCATTTAGTTGCCTGCTCGCCCGTGGGACGTTCAAACTTATCGGAATGTTTAGCTATCTCCTCTTCAAAGAACTCCCAGCCGTCACGCTTTTCGCCTACAACAATATGATGTTTGACTGTAGGAATTTCGGGAAGAGAATCCTCAACCTGCTTCACAACAAAATCATCATTAATACATACAAACGCACTTACCTTTGCGGCATTGCCACGGTAAACAATATCCTTTTTTGTAAGCTGCAACGTACTCGGAATAATAACAGCACCTATTTTATTGAGAGCAACCGCACAAATCCAGTACTCCCAACGGCGGCGGAGAATCATCATCACAACATCGCCTTTTTTAATTCCGATACTCTTAAAATAATTCGCAGCCTGATTTGAAAGCAGGCTTATCTCCTTAAATGTAAAAGTTTTTTCCTCGCCGTGGTCGTTGCACCAAACGAGAGCCCTTTTATTCTCGTCCTGTTTTGCCCACTCATCCACAACATCGTAACCAAAGTTAAAGTCCTCGGGAATATTGATTTTAAAATTCTGCTTAAAATCCTCGTAGGAATCGAATTCTATACGAGGTAAAAATCTGTTCAAAAGCATTTCTATATCCTCTTTTCTTACACAAATAAGTAAAAGTTTCAAACTTTATATTATTGCGTACTATTTATTCTTCATAAATTTACTTATTTAAAGCATTGCTAAGACCCGGATTTTATTATAGTACATTTCAAATTTAAAGTCAATATTTTACCTAAATCATAACAAAAAGTTAATACACAATACACAATTGAGGAGAAAAACATGATATAATAATCTAAAAAGAATCAGTATAAAACATCATGAAAGGATAGCGGAAAATTGTTTTTAGGTATCGAAAAATATTCGTTGACAAATATAAACGAATCATAAAATATATTTTTGGTCAGGTACATGAATTTAAGACTATAAAAAAACTATCTTCACGTGTTAAAAATGCAGATTAATTATTATATGGAATTTGAAGCTTGGGTTAAGCTTTGCGAAAAGGCTGTCGAACTCGGGTTTGAAATTGTTCGGGAGAATAATAATTCCGGTAAAGTCATTACAAGTGTTATACTCAAAATCAACCCCTCTGTCCTGCGGACATCTCCCCTATGAGGGGCGACTTTGATAAATTGAGAACCAAATAGCCTCCCCTTTTAGGGGAGGTGTCAGCCGTAAGGCGGACGGAGGGGTTTTTAAAAAAATCTCAATTTTTTAATATTGTCGCTAAATCTTAACGCATTCGAGTATAATACTGATATTCTCACCAAAGAGAAAGGTAACCGATACTATTTTCATCTTCCCGAAGCAGGTGAATTGTCAATTGAAAAGAACGGCTTCGGAAAAGAGATTTTAGACCGTGGCTACACTGCTTGCAGCAACACTATTATAGAAACGGGATTTTCAAAATTTGATGACCGCAATAAAGAAATTCGTTCGGAAAGGCTTTTCATTCAAACAGGTTACTATAACGAAAACGGAGATTTCATAAACCGACCCGATTGTATTGATAAAAAATATAATTCCCTTGTACGTTTCGTGAAAAAGCTTGCTCCTTACACCGAACTTACGGAAATGCGGACTTCTTTAAATGATGAGGATTATTTAAAAGAAACCGAGTATAAAATCAAGCGGTACATATCTCCTTACTGTCTTGATTTTATCGAGAACAAAGGCTATAAGGCACGGTAATTTATTATGCAGAAACAAACGCATTTGACCAATACGGCACAATTCAACTGAGTAACAAGCGTGTACAAATAACTCCTCGCAAAAACGCTTTTTCTTCGGACTTGAAACCTATTATTTTTGAATTTTAACAGGAGATGATTAAATTGGCATTTGCTAACAGCATTAAAGGTATTGACAAGCTCATTGAGGTTTTACCGCAAGAATATCAATTCTGGGATAAATTCAACTTTATTTTAATACTTGATTATGAGTGTGATTATGATTACATTGAAGAAAAATATTTCAGCACTATGAATATAGTCGTTACAGATGATGACGATAAATATAAAATCAAACTCACCCTTAAACAGGTTTACGGAGAGATAAAATTTGAGGTGGGTAAAGGTCCTTTACAGAGCCTTGATATTATTGACAAGAAAAGCTTGGGTTATGAATCGGATTCCCGATTTCACGTTTACGACTATGAAAACGATGATTTTTCTATTTGGTGTAACGAAATTGAAGCGGAGATAATTCGATAAAAATAAATCCTTTCGTAGGCTGCAAAACTTACGGCTAAAAAAATAATTACGCATTACGAATTACGCATTAAAAAATTCTCTCTCCCTCTTTACATAAGCATAAATGTGTGATACAATAGTTATATTAATAAAACTTTCGGGGCGGGGTGAGATTCCCCACCGACGGTTAAAGCCCGTGAACACTCTTTAAAATGAGTGCCGATTCGGTGAAATTCCGAAGCCGACGGTATAGTCCGGATAAAAAGAAATGTTTTTATTTGCTTTGGTACATTAACGCCCCTTTGTGTAACTGTTTGCACAAGGGGGATTTTTTTGTGAAGTTTTCTGTAAGAAGATTCTGCCTGTACGATTGAAATAAAACCGTAATTTATCTTTCTTGGATCGGCAATTCGCTTCGCTGTTGCCTGTTTTGGTTTGTATGGAAAGATATAAATTTGATGTGGATTTTTATTTTTTGTTTCTTTGAAAAGTTTGTTTAGTTTCGCTGAGGGGAGTTTGTTTTTCTTTGCAGGTCTGTTTCGTCAGCGACAAGGACTCTGCCCTTGACCCGCCAACTTTTGTAAAAGTTGGATCAAAACTTTTACAAGCTTCGCCTCTTTGAAAGTTATTACAGAAAGGACATTACTATGAACAACCGTGATTATATGCTCCGTGCAATCGAGCTTGCGAAAAAAGGTATCGGCTGGACTGCTCCGAATCCTATGGTCGGTGCGGTTATCGTCAAGGACGGCAGAATTATCGGTGAAGGCTATCACAGAAAATGCGGTGAGCTTCATGCCGAAAGAAACGCTTTCGCTTCTCTCACGGAATCCGCTGAGGGTGCAGACATCTATGTGACGTTAGAGCCGTGCTGTCACTACGGAAGAACTCCCCCATGCACTCAGGCTATTATCGACAATAAAATCTCTCGTGTTTTCATAGGTTCACGTGACCCTAATCCTCTTGTATCGGGCAAGGGTGCGGCTATGCTCCGTGAACACGGCATTGAGGTTTTCGAGGATTTTCTCCGTGACGAATGCGACGAAATCAACCCTGTATTTTTCAAGTACATAACAACAAAAACTCCGTATGTCGTGATGAAATATGCGATGAGTGCCGATGGTAAAATTGCCGCACATACAGGGAAATCGAAGTGGATAACAGGCGAAACAGCCCGAAATCACGTTCACAGTCTGAGAGGTTATTACAGTGCAATTCTCGCTGGAATAGGCACGGTTCTTGCAGATGACCCAATGCTGAATTGCCGTTTGGAAAATGCACATCAGCCGCTCCGAGTGGTAGTTGATACTAACCTGAGAATACCGCTTGACTGTCAACTGTGCAAAACAGCAAATCAATTTCCGACTATGGTTGCGTGTGTGAATGCCGACACTGAAAAGAAAAAATCTCTTGAAGCTTTGGGAGTTGATGTAAAAATACTTCCCGAAAAGGACGGTCACGTTTGCCTTAAAAGTCTTATGAAGCTTTTGGGAGAAATGCAGATTTCAAGCGTACTTATAGAGGGCGGCGGAGAAATTAACGAAGCGGCACTGAGGGCGGATATTGTCAATCATATATATGCGTATGTCGCACCGAAAATTATCGGCGGAAAGTCTGCGAAAACACCTGTTGAGGGTTTGGGAGCGGATTCCCCCGACTTTGGAGCAAGGCTTTGCAATGCGAAAATTACGCCTATCGGTGAGGATATACTAATCGAATACGATGTTGAAAGGGGGTTTTCAAATGTTCACGGGAATAGTTGAGGAAGTAGGCACGATAAGAAGTGTTGTATCGGGCGGCAGTTCGGGCGAAATTGCGATTAATGCACGAACTGTTCTGGAGAACACAAAAATAGGTGATTCAATCGCCGTAAACGGAGTTTGTCTAACTGTAACAAAAATGACGGACGGCGGTTTTACGGCGGACGTTATGCCCGAAACTCTCAGGCGGTCGAATCTCGGCAGGCTGCACATCGGCGACAGGGTTAATCTTGAACGTGCAATGGCAGCGGACGGACGTTTCGGAGGTCACATTGTTTCGGGACACATTGACGGTGTGGGTACTGTTGCGGAGATGAAAAGAGAATCTAATGCGGTCTGGGTGAAGATTTCGGCGGACAACGATATTTTACGGCTTATTGTTGAAAAAGGTTCGATTGCAATTGACGGAATAAGTTTGACGGTAGCGGAAGTTACAGACAAGGATTTTTCCGTTTCGATTATCCCCCACACGGGAAGTGAAACCACGCTTTTACAAAAACGAATCGGCGACAGGGTTAATCTTGAAAACGATATTGTCGGAAAGTATGTTGAAAAGCTGTTACAGCCGAAGTCCGTGCCGAGTAAAACGGAAAGTAAAATTACTATGGAATTTTTGAGGGAACACGGATTTTAGCAACTGACTTATAAGATAAATTTGAATTTAGAGGATTGAAGAAAGAAAGACTTATTGCTGAATTTAATAACTTGGGTATTTCTGATATACAAATACTCAAAACGAACTTTTTACGCACTTTGAAAAGAGATGAAAAAATCAATAATGAAAAATTCGGTTTATACTCGAATGTATGACGCTCTTTGTGACTATTTCAGAAAGATAAAGTCCCCCGATTATTTTCTTCTTTACACAAAATACTACAACCCGAAATATGTTGAAAGAGTACTTCACGGAGAATATCTTTTTGAGCGTGAAGAAAAGCTTGATTTTTCCTTTTTCAAACAGAACTACGGATATGAAATGCCGGATATTTTAAAGGCATATTATTCTTTTTGTCACCCGTATGTGACAGGCTCGCATTATCTCAATCCGCATATTACGGAAGTAATTATGCTGGATTCTTCAATAAACCCGAATTGTTTTAAATCGCTTACACAATCCGCCGAATATTGGGAAAAGTACAATATTCTCGATATACAAAAATATATTCCGATAGGCGGGGTATCGTATAACGGTTCCGATGTTGTTTTTGAACGTGACACAGGGCGGATTTTTGTTGAATATCCCTTTGCGGAAGACCCGACAGACGACAAAGACGGTGAGCTTTTCCCCACTCCTCTCGCCGAGAATTTGACAAGCTTTATTCGTGAGTTAAAGCCTTACAAAAATTAAAATTGACAGGAGCTTTATATATGAGCGGTTATGTTACATACTGGTCAAAAGACTATGTAAAACAAATTGAAAAAAACAATGATGTCGGACCTTTCTGCGTGATTTACGGAAGTCAACATACAAGAATGCCGTCCATATCTTCCCTCAAAGTCGGAGATATCGTATATCCCGTAACAATCAAGGACGGCACGTTATGTATTATGGCAAGACTGCCGATTGAAAAAACAGAACCTGCTTTTGAATATTTAATGCGTGAAACGGGGTTATGGTATTCTTCGCTGATTCCCGACGGAATACTGATACGTTCACAGGGAATATACGGTGAATTTAACCAATTTTCCGAGGGCAGCGGATATACCGACAAAATTACACTTCCCGACAATATTCACACCGTAATTGTACAGGAAGAACTAACGGAAATACCGCATAAATTTCATCAAGAACCGATAACCTGCTGTGCAGAAACGGCGGCAAGCGGTGAACACGGTTCGGCGATATCTCCCCGTATTATCCCAATTGAAATGATTTCGTCACTCCGTTTCGGTAAAACCAAAGCTTCTCAAAAACCGCTGAGGACAGATAAAAACGGACGTTTGACAAGTATTTCGTTAAGTGGGTTTGTAAGGAAAATGAGTGAAGATACTTTTAAAATTAAAATCCCTGTTTGCATAGTGTTGGTTTATTTTTCAAAAAATCCCTTGTTTACTGATGTTCTGTTACGATAACGAAGTAATTTGGGATTTTGAAAAAC
>CADCHW010000055.1 GCA_902801245.1 uncultured Ruminococcus sp. | reverse complement strand
TTTACTGTTGTTTTCAAGCTCGACATCTAGGATATCGTTTAAACGTTCGGCGGCAACCATTGCCGTTTGAAGTTCGGGTTGTAGGTTGATTAGATTTTTTACCGGATTGAGGAAGTAACTTAGCAGATAATAGAATGTAATTAAAGAGCCTATTGATATTATATCTTTTATACAAAGGTACGCACCTGACCACAATAAAAATACTGTACCGATTGATTCAGCAACTCCTACAAGAACTTCTTGCAGATTAAATACTATTGTTCCATGCACAACTTTATTTACAAATTTTATAAATAATGTGCTTGTTTTTTCTTTTGCGGAATTTTCGTATTTATATGCCTTTACGGTTTCAATACCGTCAATGGATTCTTTTAAATAAGCTGTTATCTGAGCATTTTGCTCCATTATATCTTGATTAATTATTTTTATGGGTTTTCTGAATGATAACATTACAGCCGTATAAAATGCCAATATTATAACCGTAATAATAAATAGCTTGTAGCTTATTGTAAAAAGAAATATTCCTGCCGCAATAGCCATTAGAGTATCAAGCATAATAGTTAATGTTGCAGTAGAAAGTGCGTCACGTATATTTGAAGTATCTGAAAATCTTGAAATAAGCTCACCTGTTTTTCTTGTTCCGAAAAATCTGGTGGGCAGGTCAATAAGGTGATTGTAATATCCCAATGATAACGGAAGTTCAACATTTTTTATCATTACAGCAAGCATATACCCCCTAAGAACTTGTAAAAGTGCTTGTATGATATAAAGCATTATTACGGATATACAAACTGTATCCAAATTTTCAAAAACAACAGAAATTTTTTCTTCTGCTTTTTCCAAAAAAGAACTGCCGTTTGTTTCGTCATGCTCATGTTCATCTTCGTGTTCATGGTTATGTTCATCTTCAATTAATTCTCCGTTCACATCACCAACTGTTACGGCATCGTCGATTATGTACTCAAATATAAATGAAGCAGACAGGCTTATAGCTGAAATTATCAGAGAAACAAGAAAGACCATGGTCAGAAGCTTTTTCTGATTTGTTATAAGCTTAGAAAACTTTTTTAATGCTCCTTTTCTTTTATTCTCTTTCTTAAAATTGGAATTAGGATTCAAAACAATTATCTGCTGTTGCCATTGTTGAAAAAAATATTCAATAGGTAATTTAATGATTCCTGTTTTAGCAGGATCTCCTATATAAACTTTATTTTTTTTTATTCCATAAACAACAACAAAATGCTCGTACATTTCTTCGTTGATAATTCTAGCGATAAAAGGAAATGTTACTTCCTTATCCGACACTCCTTTCATCAATTCATCAGGGTTGCCCTCTAGAGGGTCGCCATTAAGACCTATTTTTTCTGCACCCTTTAAAATTCCGTATATGTTTGAACCTAAATTATCTACTTTTATAAGTTCACGAAATCTTGCGATAGGCAGTTTAAGACCATAATATTCGCAAATCATTGAAAGGCAGGCAGCTCCGCAGTCTTTTTCATCATGTTGTCTTATATGTGGATATTTCACCGTATTTCTCCTTTATAGTTTTTATCAAAAGTTAAGTGCCTATGCACTAAGGCGTAGACACTTATCAGTACATAATTATATTTTCATTTTAATATTAACTAATTCAAAATTAAATAGGAATTTGTAATATTAAAACTAAAGATAATAATTATATAATATCAGAAATATACTACATACTTATAATTACCATATCTGTTTGCATGCGTATGACTCTTGTACATACTTGTCGAAGGTAACACATACTGCCAAAATTTGTTGCCAAAAGGTAACTTCCAACCACAGTACCTACAAGCATAGTAGCCGTCTCTTCCTCCGTTTGCTTCCTGAGCAGCCATTGCTGACATCTTCTTCATAAAAAAAATCCTCCTTTTTTAACACCTAAAATAAAGATTTTACAATAATTTCAGATGCTTTATTTTGACATTAATATCTGAAAAAATGATCCCAAATACATAAGGACCAATGCTTATGAAGCTTATGTGCTTTCATAAGAGTCGCATTGTTTGTTGCAAAAATGCAATAGGGGCATTGATATTTCCATTTTGCCCGCCGTTAGCTTCTCTCATTGCTGTTGTTGTCATCTGTTTCATACTGAAACTCCTCCTTTAAAATAAATTTTTTTGTACAGGGAAATCGGTTGCAAAAAACGGCAATTGTGGTGTAATATATAATTAGGTGTTTCTGTCGTTTTTTACAAATTCATTCCCCACCTTTAATTTTATTATACTCATTATTATGAGTTTGTCAACAGATTTTTTTAAAATAAAATGAGTTTCTGCATTTTTTACAAAACGAGGAGGTAATTTTTGTATGTTTTATGAAAGACTAAAATTACTTTGCAAAGAACATAATACTACAATTACAAATATGCTTAAGGATTTAAGTTTAAGTACAGGAAGTACTGGCAATTGGAAAAAGGGGCAATTTCCAAAGGGTGATATTCTCGCTAAAATTGCCGATTATCTTGATACTTCCATTGATTATATTGTCTTCGGAGAATATCGTGATAATCTGACAGACGAAGAAAAAAAGCTGGTTGAGCTTTACAAATCCGCTCCCGACAGAGCCAAATATAAGGTTTTTTGTGATTTTGAGGACTTGGTTAAGAAAGAAATAGAGAAGTTTGAAAACGAGAAAAATTCGGAATAAAAAATCCCCGGCTTAAGCCGAGGAAAAATTAAACGCAGGGGATGTCAATTTATAATGAAAACAGAAATGAAAAAAGCACGTTTTTCGGAACGTGCTCTTTCATATAAAGTTTTAAAGAAAAGAAAAGAAATGTGTAAAACTCAAAATCAATTTAAACGGTTAAGAGATTCTATGAAGTAATTTCGGCTGTTCTCTTAACGTAATTAAATTATACTACAATTTTCAGGAATTGTCAAGATTGATTAGTCAAAAACTATATATTTTAGGCTTATTACAATAGTTATTAGGGGAGTTTGTGACAAATATACAAATCGATTGTTGTATATTTACAAAAACTTTAATCTAATTTATGTAACTTAACCATAAAAATGGCAGATTGATTTAACATTCGGAGAAGAAATTTTATTTGTTTACAAAACTGTAAAAATAGTTCCAAAAATATAATTTTAAAATTTTTTTGAAAAAACACTTGCATTTTCCGAAAAGCTGTGTTATAATAATAAAGCAGTCGGGAAAGACAGCAAAAACTTAATAACAGTTGGTATTGTTGACGTTGAGGGTACACCTGTTCCCATCCCGAACACAGAAGTTAAGCTCAATAGTGCCGAAAATACTTGGGTGGCAGCACCCCGGGAAAATAGGAAGATGCCAACATACAAAGCCGAATACAATTTGTGTTCGGCTTTTTTATTTTTTATATTCATCGGAGGAATTAATTATGAACGGTTTAATTACTAATGCGGAAAACGGCGAATTTGTTTTAAAGGATATTGTTTATAAGGTGACAAATGCTTTGATTTATGCAGAGTTTCAAGATATGGAGATTATACTGTCAATTGATACAGTGGCGGAAAAAGATGATGATAAAATTGAATATGAACTTAGCAGGGTGAGATTATACCACGAGGACGGATTCAATACTCATACATCAACTTTTAAAGAACTTAAAGGCAAGAAGTTTCATTTGGAGCTTGACCCCGATTCAGATGAAGCTGCGGCAGGCACTCTTTATGTTTTGGAACACGAAGATATTACAAAATGTGTAATTGAGATTTTAAATATCACAGATAACAAAATTACTGTCCACTGGAGCGGTTCGGCAAATGTTTATGCGAACGAGGAGTACAGCGAAAATGTTCCGTTTGACACGGTATTTACGGCAGATATACTCAAAAGCTAAAAGATTTAGCATGCTAAATCTTTTAGAATGTGAGTATAAAAAAATTCATTTTACCCTAATTACTCTTTATCGTCGTTCAAAAACTCGTCCACAAAGTATCGGGGTCTTTGCTTGACCTCCAAATAAATTTTACCGATATACTCCCCTACGATACCGATTGCCAGCAGCTGCAATCCTCCAATTGCCCAAATCGACACCGCCAGACTTGCCCAACCCGGTACTGTTGCCCCGGTAAAGTATCTGTAAAGAAAATATACCAACATCAGAATACTAAGCATAAAAACTATAGTACCGACAGCAGTAACAACACGAATAGGCTTAATGCTGAGTGAAGTAATTCCCTCCCACGCAAGGGCAAGCATTTTTTTCAGCGGATACTTACTCTCCCCTGCAAGACGTTCACTCCGTTCATACTCCACGACATCGGATTTCAAGCCTATCATCGGCACAAGTCCACGCAGATAGATATTAGTTTCCTTATACTCCGACAAGTATTCCAAAGCCCGTTTGCTCATAAGGCGGAAATCGGCATGATTAAAAATCACCTTTGCCCCCATACTGTTTAGAATTTTATAAAACGATTCCGCCGTAAAACGTTTAAAAAACGTGTCTGTGTCACGCTTTGAACGCACACCATAAACAACATCGCAGCCGTTCTCAAAACATTCAAGCATTTTGTCAAAAGCCTCTATGTCGTCCTGTAAATCGGCGTCTATGGAGATAACAGCATCCGCATAGTCTTTCAGCGTCATCAAGCCGCAGAGGAGAGCATTTTGATGTCCACGGTTACAGCTGAGTTTAATACCCGAAAACACGCTGTCGGACTTATGAAGCTTTTTAATTATTTTCCAAGTTTTATCTTTTGAGCCGTCATCGATAAAAACGATTTTGCTGTCCCTTGAAATTTTTTTATTTGAAATTAATTCCGTATATTTCTTTTTTAATATATCAGCGGTTGAAGGCAAAACCTCTTCCTCATTATAACAAGGAATAGCCAAATATAACTTAACCACATAACCTCTCCTTCTTTTTTCGCACAACGTCCGATTATTAATTTTTATCCGCTGCAAACCAACTTCCGACCACCCAAAACTCAATAATTACGTATTATAAATTATTCTCTTCTCCGGTTTGTGTTAAAGCCAAAGCCGTAAGAAGCGAAAGAATCATAAGTAAAGTTCCAATCCACGAACGGAACTTTTTTCCGGTAGTAACATTATCGTTAGGATTGGTTTCACTGTTGTTGTTCACATCTGTAGCTATTTCGGAAATATACTCCTCGTCGGGATATTCGGGGAATGAAAAGTAATCCGTTCGTCGGTCGGTGCTTGTGATATCTGTATCTATATCCGTTAATATGTTTTCCTCTGCATAATTTGATGAATAAGTATCTGTATCCGTAAAGAAGTCGGACATGACATTTTCCGTAGATGTATCACTTGAAGACGTACTGTCGGTATCGGTGAAAAACTCCGACGTGATATTTTCTGTAGACGTATCAATTTCTGTATCGGTTGAAATTTCCGATGTATCACCGTGAACAATACTTTCCGTTTTATTTTTATCCTTGTCGGAAACAACGCTTACAATATCGCTGTCACTGTCGCTGTCGTCACCGCTGCCGAATCCCGATATTCCCGAAGTAACAAACACTCCCGAAAATATAACTGCACCCGTCAAAAACATTACCGCACAGACGATGCCCAGAGCGGACATCAAGCGGCTGTTTCGGCGGCGTTTCGGCAGATTGGGAGCAGACGAGCTTTCGATATCGCTTATAACGTCCTCACCGTAGTATTGGGTTATTTCCTTTGAAAGATATTCGTTCAAATCGGGGCGGCGGTCATTATCAAAATCGTTATTTTTACTCACGTTGTCGCCCCCTTTTATAAATATCGTAAATTTAATGCTTACTCTCCACTTTACATTATAACCAATTTCGGAAAAAATATCAATAGTGTTTGACAAATTAGAATTAAGTTTAACAATAATTTAATTTTCGGTGACCTTTCATTTAATCAATCCCCACCGGCAAACTAACCAAAAATCACAAAAAATAATTACAAATAAAAAAATGTGACACTTCCCGTTTAAATTACGAGATATTATAATTGAAACGGATTTTCATACAAAAAAGCTTCATTACAACAGTTGGGAGAATAAATATGACAGGCAGCGAATATATTGAACTTTTAAAGAAATCACCTCATACAGCACATCAGTCTATATTTGACGAATACATAAAGTATGTTTACACAATTGTACATAACAGTCTGATTGACTGTGCCGCCCGTGAGGATATTGAAGAATGTGTAAGTGATGTATTCGCAGCAATATATTTGGATTTAGACAGCAAAAGTGACTGCGGCGGTGATTTGAAAGGATATGTACGCACAATTGCAAAGCGTAAAGCAGTTGATAAGTATCGGAAATTAACAGTTAAATCTTTAAAGCTTGTTTCAATTCATAACGAAGATTTTAACAATATGGAATCCGATTATCACATTGAAGAAGAAACGGAAACAGCTGAGCTTCAGCATATTCTTATGACTAAAATCGAAGAGCTGGGTGAACCTGATTCCTCTATAATAATTCAAAAATATTATTACAACCGCACGTCACGTGAAATTGCGGAAAATCTTTCAATAAAAGGTTCGTCTGTGCGTATGCGTTGCAGCCGTGCATTGAAACGTTTAAAGAAAAGTCTGTCGGAAGTTGGGATAACTTTATGAGGGGTGAGCTTTATGAAAAACAAATTTAAACTTCTTAGAGATACTGATGATAACACCATAGATAAATTATCCTCTTACTATTGTGAAATAAGTCAGAAAGAGAAAGACAGAATGTTTGCGATGAGTGAACGTAAGCTTGAAGCCATGAAAAGTACTGCCGCCGATATAGACAAATCCTCGGATTTGTCGAAAAATGAATGTCCCGAAACGGTAGAGATTGAGAATCCTATCACGTGGTATAAGTCATTACGAACGTTCGGTGTTTGTCTTGCAGGGGTAATTGTCGTTATCGGAACAGCGGTTTTCAGCAATACTGTCAAACCTAACCCCGTACCCTCTGTTACTTCAGATACAAATTATGTAGGCACTATCGAAGCCGCAGCCGAATCTTCTATTGAAGAAAGCATAGATGAAACAACAGGTACAATATCCATATCAGATGAAGAAAATAAAAACATTACTAACTCCTCTGCCGAAACATCAGTCAATTCAACAGCAGATTTCGGCATAACAACGGATAAAAAAGACGAAGATATACAAAGCAGCCTTAATGACGAAGTATCGGCAGCAGAATCCGAAACAGTCAATTTAGATAAACACTATGAAGAACTCCCCGATAATATTGAAAATTACGGAAAAACCACCAAACAAAAAATTCTTGATATTACCCCCGATATGACATATGACGAAGCAATAACATATCTGGGCGAGCCTGAAACCATAATGCTTGACGGCTATGCACAGTTTATTGTTGACAATTCCGAACTGTTGATGATATACTATAATAGCAAAAGCGAGCTTATCGGAATTAACGGAAACGAGCTTCTTGCAAGCTGCAAGTCATTATCCGAGCTTGAAGCCGACCCGAATAATTTAACTTTTGAGGGTTACGTGGTATTCTGTGAAGGTACGATAAGAATTACTTGTCCGCAATATTCGCCGTTGGGGTGTGCCGACCTGTGGTTTTCCGACGGTTTTGATACAAGCGGAATAAAGGTTGGAGATAAGGTAAGAATTAGCTATTATGGTGATGTAATGGAGTCATATCCTCCTATAATACAAGTAAAGGAAATTTCTTTGGGATATGACAATATTTAAAGGTGGTTTTAAATGAAGAAAAGAATAATAAAAATAACTGTTTCTATTGTTGTTTGTTTACTGCTGGAAATAGTATTTTCAAATTACACGGCAATTTCTATGAAGCTGTCGGGCTGTGAACCGACAGAAATAGATATGAAAAACACTATCGTATCTAATGATGAAAACCCAAGCTACAAAATAGAAAACGGAAAAATTGTAATTGAAGAGGGAAAAATACGTTTTGAAAATGTAAATGCCGAGATGAAAAATATCTGTATTGAAACAGATGAAGGTTTTGACAGATATTATCCCGTGGAAATCTCTTTTACAGACGATAACTTTGTACTGGAAAACGGATTTAAATATAATCGAAATACTTTCAAGATGTACGTCAGCGACAATTATAAAAATTATTTTTCACATCAGTCATTCGGAGAAATAAAAACATTGGAATTAAATTTTCCAAACAAAGCAATTTCACCGTTTAAAATTTCCGCAATAACAATAAATAAAATACCCGAATTTCATTTTCACTTTTTCAGGTTCGGCATTTTATTACTCCTATGCTTTTGTATTTTCAACCGTGCATGGAAATGGAAATTTACGAACAGCGATACTCTTATACTTATAATGGGTACGGCTTTAGCCTGCCTGTTAATAGTCTTAGCCTTATTATCCGTTGCAAAAATTTCCGATGAGCCTATGTTTGACGTATACCCTCTCGAAAACGAATACGAAATGGATCAATACGAGCAGCTTTTCTGTTCCTTTAAGGAGGGTCGGCTGGATATCAAGGTTGACTTCGACAAGGAACAATTTGACAATCTGCAAAATGTTTACGACAAGAGCGAACGAGATGAAGCAGGTCTTACCGGAGATCATTGGGACAGAGCTTACTATAAAGTTAAATTCTACTCTTATTTTGGAGTTGCCCCTGTATTCACAATATATTTTCCCGTTTATTTTTTGACGGGAAAGCTGCCCGGTGAGGTATGTGCAGCCGCAATTGCTGCTATATATGCGGTAATTTTTCTGTCGCTTCTTTATATAGCTATATTAAAGTATTTATGTAACAAAGTACCGTATTTTATAGCTATTATGGGATATTTGTCATTCCTGTTTGGGTCTTCTGTTTTTGCATTATGCACCGATAAATATTTTTACTTTATAGCCGTAATTTCGGGAATAGGTGCTTTAGCCGCATTTTTGTATTTTCTTTTGAAAGCGTACTTTGAAAAGAAATTTTCACGTCGGATAATATTTCTTATTCTTTCGGGAATATCGGTTGTTATGATTGCCGCATCAAGACCCACAATATGCATTTACTGTGTAACGGCAATAGTCCCTGCCGTATTCATTTTAGCCGGCAAGGACGATACTTTAAAGAGGAAAATAATATATGTTGTTTCAATAGGAGTTCCTATTCTACTGGGTGCTGTAGGCATAATGACATATAATTATCTAAGATTTGAAAATCCGTTTGAGTTTGGATTTAACTATCAGCTAACTGTAAGCATTGCCGAAGCAAATACTCTCACGCTTGCATATCTCCCTGCGACAATTTATCATTATTTTATACAACAACCTTATTTCAAATCGCAATTTCCGTATATTGAAATTAATAACAGGTCGTTGTCGTCATATCCGCACTACACATATTTAGGCAACACTATGGGTGTTTTGACATATCCTGCTTCGTGGGGAATTTTCGCAATTCCGTTTGTTGACAAGAAAAAGGATAAATTCAAATCATTCTTTACACTAACATTATTTGTTACTGCCCTGCTGCTTGCCTTTATAGATATGTGCAAGGCAGGCTCACACTACAGATACACCGCCGATATTCTTGTTCCGATAATTTTAGTCGGACTGATAACGTTATTTGATGTTTTAAAAGCTCTCGAAAACGCACCTAAAAAGATATATCTTACAGCATATGTATTTGTAATATTGCTTATGGTTTTGACTGTAGTTGTCGGATATCTTTTAATATTTGCAAATGAAAATCAATATTATATAAACGATTACAGCTCAATTACAAAGACACTGCGAAGCTTTTAATTAACAACATTTCTCGGCTTACCCTCCAGATACGCTTTGAGATTATCGTAAACTATACCGATTAATCTCTCTCTTGTTTCCGTGGGTGCCCAAGCAACGTGCGGAGTTATTGTAAGATTCTCCACACCCAACAGCGGACAATCTTTCCGCATAGGTTCAAATTCTATAACATCAATTGCAGCACTTGAAAGCGTACCGTTTTCGAGTGCTTTTTTTAGTGCATACTCGTCAACCACTCCCCCACGAGCCGTATTTATAAACATTGCACCCTTTTTGAACTTTGTGAAAAGTTCGTCATTAAACATTCTTTCGCTATCCTTATTGAGCGGACAATGCACGGTTACAAAGTCACTTTCGGAAACAAGAGTATTCAAATCTACCCGAGCCGTACCCTCGGGGGCAGTTTTTTCCGAACGTGAATAAAACAGAACACGCATATTAAAAGCAGCCGCAATTTTTGCAACGGCACGACCGATATTTCCGAAACCGACAATACCTATGGTTTTTCCGGAAAGCTCCCTCATTTGGTACACGAACGGAGAGAACACATCGGACTTAATCCACAAGCCGTCTTGAACAAAAGTGTTATACTGTGAAACCTTTGAACAATGTTCAAGCATTAACGCAAACGTATGTTGAGCGACTGCGTCCGTTGAATAGTCTGCCGCATTGCATACGGTAATACCACGGCTTTTGGTATATTCCAAATCAACGTTATTGTAGCCTGTTGCGAACAAACCTATATATTTCAAGTTCTTTGCGTTTTTAAGAGTACTTTCGTTCATAGGTGTTTTGTTACATAGAATAATATCCGCATTTTTTATTCTTTCGGGAAGAAGTTCAACTCCGCTGAGAGAATATTCCGTAACATCGGCAAAGTCTTTGAAGCAGTCAAAGCTTACATCACCGTTTGAGATTGTTTTCTTATCGGGGATTACTAGGGATAATTTTTTGCTTGTCATTTTGGGAACACTCCTTTTAAAAATACTAACATATAAAGTATACACCAAAACTTGGCAGACTTCAATAAATTTTTATAAACTCCACAAAAAATTCCCGATAGATTCTCTGTAATCGAAAATCTATCGGAAAAATAATTTGTATTTGAAATTATTTTACAACAAAAACAGCTTTCTTCTGTGTCCAATAGCTTGTTTCATACTCAATCTCGATTTTCTGAGCATTCTGCGGAACTTCATAATACACATAACCCTCTGCTTTTCTTCCGGGTGAAAGAGTTGTCGAAGACAACATCTTATCGGTAAGCAACGGAGTATCGGCAGCCGAATCGTCCGCATAGCAATCAAAATCGTAAGAAGATACCAGAGTATCGGTATTGCCTGTATTTTCCACAACAAAATATGCACGAATATATTTATTGCCCTCGTCCGGTTCAATAAACATATTGTCGCTCGTATAATCTTCCGCACTCTGAAAAGTTATTTTAACCTTTCCAGTTTCAAGAGTTTCTCCTACCTTGTAAACATTATTTGGAACTTCCTCTTTAACCTCTTCCTTACTTTCCTCCTTAACTTCTCCTTTGCTTTCGGCAACGGTACTGTTTTCTTCAGCAACAGAAACGGTTGACACTACAGCCGAACTTGTATCGGTTGTTTTGGTATCACTGTCACTGTTTGAAGAATTTGCAATTAAAGGAATCAAAATAACCGCAGCAATAACACCGCCGATAATACAACCCGTTTTGCCCTTTGCCGGTGCTCCGCACTGCGGACAAGCTTTAGCACTGCTATCCATAGTAGAGCCGCATTTTTGGCATACTTTTAATTTTGCCACAATAATCACCTCAATGTTACAATTTTACCCTCTTATTATACCATATAAAAATATTTTTGAAAATTGACATCATACAAAAAAAAAAAAAAAAAAAAAA
>CADCHW010000054.1 GCA_902801245.1 uncultured Ruminococcus sp. | reverse complement strand
AACTTTTTATAATTTCAAAAATTTCTTTGCATTTTTCAAAAAAATATGTTAAAATTGATATAAGCGTAATATGTGCAAAAAAGGTGGTCTGAAAATGAGTTTAAAAAACATACTCGGCGACTGTGAGGTCTGCCGTCAAATAGAAGCTTTAATAAACTCCCGAAGACTTCCCCATGCCGTTGTTATCGAATCAAAGGATACCGAGCTTGCTCAAAGAACAGCTTTGGAGCTTGCAAAATCCTGTGTGTGTTCCGGTGAAATTATCCGACCGTGCGGAAAATGTATAAACTGCAAGAAATCCGCCGAAGGTATTCACCCCGACATTTACACCGTAAAAATTACGGATAAAAAGCAGGCTGTCGGTATTGGTGAAATAAGAACGATGATATCCGATTGTTTCGTAAAGCCGAACGAGGCACAGAGCAAGGTCTATCTTATTTTCGACAAGATGACTACGGAAGCACAGAATGCACTGCTTAAAATATTGGAAGAGCCTCCTCAAAATGTACAGTTTATAATAGTGACGGAATCGTCAACTATTTTATTGCAGACAGTACTTTCAAGGTCAACTGTTTTCAAAGTCGGTGACAGCGACACAGCAGAAAACAACATAAAGGACGAAAAAGCCGAGGAGATAGCTGTTGAAATTGCTTTCGCTATACCCGACAATATGGAGCTTCCTCTTCTGATAGCTACAGGAAAGCTCATAAGCGACAAGCTTCTTATGCAAAAAGTGCTTGAACGGTTGAGCGAATATTTAAGTCTGGCACTTGAAGAGAAATATTTCAAAACCGGAAAATATCCGCAGCACATCACAGAGCTGTCTAGAACACTCCGAAAGCGTTCCTTAATAAAGCTTCTCGATACGGTAAGTCAGGCTCAGAAAATGCTTTCACAAAATTGCAATATGAATTTACTTGTAACGTGGCTGTGTGCGAATATTCGTCAAAGCAGACATATTAGATAACACATTAAATAATATATAGTATAATAGAAAAGGAGCATATATGGCAGAGGTAATTGGAGTTAGATTCAAAGAGGTCGGAAAAGTATATTATTTTGACCCGATAATGAATGAATTTAAAATAGGCGATAAAGTTATCGTAGAAACATCTCGTGGAGTTGAATGCGGAATGGTTGCGATAGCGAACAAGACGGTCAGCGATAAGGATATTGTTCACCCTTTGAAACAGATTATAAGGGCGGCTGATGAAGACGATTTAAAGCACATTGAGGATAACAAGAAAAAAGAAAAGCGTGCCTTTTCGATTTGTCAGAAAAAGATAGCGGAGCATGGACTTGAAATGAAACTCGTTGAAGTTGAGTACACTTTTGACAACAACAAGATTCTGTTTTATTTCACCTCCGACGGAAGAGTTGATTTCAGAGCATTGGTCAAGGAACTGGCAGCTATTTTCCGTACAAGAATAGAGCTGCGTCAGATAGGTGTTCGTGACGAAGCGAAAATGCTCGGCGGAATAGGTGTTTGCGGAAGACCGCTTTGCTGTAATTCGTATTTGGGGGAATTCCAGCCTGTTTCAATAAAAATGGCGAAAGAGCAGGGATTGTCGCTCAGTCCGGTAAAAATTTCGGGTACGTGCGGCAGGTTGATGTGCTGCCTGAAATATGAACAGGAAGCTTATACGGAGCTGTTGAAAAAGATACCGAAAGTGGGTGCAATTGTAGAAACACCTAACGGAAACGGTGTAGTTATAGAAACAAACCCGATAAGCAAGGTACTTAAAATTCGGCTCAACAAAGCCCCCGATGCCGCCCCCGCAACCTACAAGAGCAGTGATGTAAAGCTAATCAAGGACGCTCAAATTAAGGTTGACAAAAAAGAACTGGAGGAACTCAAGAAGCTTGAATAATTGCACACTTGTTCACATAGTATTCACTAACCGTTTGTAAATTATTTATTAAATTAACAATTTCATAAAAATTCCTCTTGCAATTTTAGTTCAGTTGTGATAGAATATAGTCAATGAATTAAATGCCATGATTATACTAGTGAGCAGAAAGATTTAGCAAATTCAAGTAAACCCCTCTGTCCTGCGGACATCTCCCCTATGAGGGGCGACTTTGATACATCGAGAACCAAAAAGCCTCCACTTTTAGG
Organism: uncultured Ruminococcus sp.; assembly: GCA_902801245.1. GTDB lineage: Bacteria > Bacillota > Clostridia > Oscillospirales > Acutalibacteraceae > RUG592. Next base: position 9,702 of record CADCHW010000054.1, on the reverse strand, counting down.
GGAGGTGGTAGCCGTAAGGCTGACGGAGGGGTTTTAAAAAAATCTCGATTTTTTAAAATATTCCCGCTAAATCTTAACGCTTTCGAGTATAACTATAAAAAAGGAGGATGACTTATGGCTTATAAGATTAGTGAAGATTGTATCTCTTGTGGTACATGTGCAGCAGAATGTCCGGTAGAGGCTATTTCAGAGGGTGCTTCCCAGTATGAGATTAATGCAGACGCATGCGTTTCCTGCGGTAACTGTGCTAATGTCTGTCCCGTTGGTGCACCGGCAGAGGAGTAATTCCGTTTACTCTCGGTATTTAAGTTATTAATACACGAACTTAAAGCCCACACAATAATGTGTGGGCTTTTTTGTTGTTTACTTGTTTTTTCATTTTTGATTTTATTTATTATATTTTTTTGATATAAGCATTGACAAATATGTGTATATATGATAAAATTAATTTGGATTTATTTTTTATACACTTTATACAGAAAGGATTGTCTATAATGCGAAAAAGAATTTTATCTGCCGCAATTGCCTGTGCTATGATACTATCCGTGGCAGCGTCAAGCATTACGGCTAATGCGGCAACTGTTGAACCGGTCGGCTCGGCGGCTGCTGAAAATGTTAAAGTCAGCAAATCGGTTTACGAAGATTTTCAATATTACGAATACGACGATGAAATTTCTATCTCAGAATATCAGGGTTCGGGCGGAGATGTTGTCATTCCCGAAACAATTAACGGTAAACCCGTTACCTCTATAGAAAACTCTGCTTTTTCCCAGAATATAAGTATTACAAGTATTTTCATTCCCGATTCGGTTAATTACATAACTGAGTACGCTTTTTTTGGCTGCACCGCACTTACTTCCGTTACTCTTCCCTCCGGACTTACCGAAATCAAATCTTCACTCTTTTCCAGATGTGAATCTCTTACATCAATCAATATTCCCGATTCTGTAGTATATATTGAACCCGAAGCCTTTTTCTGCTGTTCGGCATTAACAGATATCAATTTGCCAAATTCCGTTGAATATATCGGAAATTACGCTTTTTCGGACTGTTCATCATTACAGAAAATCAATATCCCCGAAAGTGTTGTTGTTATGGGTGAGGGTGCTTTTAACTATTGTGAGTCATTAACAGATGTTTCTATTTTGGGAAATATTGAAACTATCGAAAACGATACTTTTTATGAATGTTCTTCATTGAAAAGCATTACTCTCCCGAATAGCCTTACGAATATCAACTACTATGCTTTTGGCAATTGCTCTCAATTGACCGATATTTCTATTCCCGATTCTGTTACATATATCGGTAACGGAGCTTTCAGTTATTGTAAAGCCCTGCGTGAAATTACCATTCCCAAAAATGTTACATCCATCGAAGCGGAAACTTTTGCAGAATGTGAAAATCTGGAAAGAGTTAATCTCCCCAACAATCTTACAAAAATAGATCACAGTGCTTTCAGATTTTGCAGCAGTCTAACAAGCATTGAATTTCCCGATTCGGTTACTGTAATCGATGACTATGCTTTTTATGAGTGTACAAGCTTGCCGTCAATCAACATTCCGTCTTCCTTAACACGTATCGGCAACTGTGCTTTTTACATGTGTGTCAAAATACCGGAAATTAATCTTCCCGATACTGTTGTTTACATAGGAGAAAATGCGTTTTCATATTGCTGGAAACTTGAAGACGTTACTCTTTCCAAGAACATTTCATATATCGGTTCGGACGCATTTCTTGAAACTCCGTGGGGCGACAATCAATACGACCGTTTTGTTATAGTAGGAAATAACGTTCTTCTGCAATACAACGGAGATGAAGAAACGGTAACAATTCCCGATAATATCACTGCTATTGCAGGCGGTGCTTTCCGTTCTAAGGATAAACTGAAAAAAGTTATCATTCCGCCCTCTGTTACCGTTATCGGCAATTTGGCATTCGCTGACTGCACAAATTTGAAAAATATTGATATTCCCGATTCCGTTACGGAAATTAACTCATATGCCTTTTCAGGCTGTTCAGCATTTACAGATGTTGTTATTCCCAATTCCGTTGAAAATATCGGTGACGGTATTTTTATGAATTGTACCGGTTTGAAGAAAGTTACTCTTCCCAAAAACATTACCGTAATCAGCAACGAGATGTTCTCAAACTGCACATCTTTAACCGAATTTGATGTTCCCGATTCTGTAACAAGTATCGGTTATAATGCTTTTGAATACTGCACTTCCCTCACCGATATTTCAATTCCCGATTCGGTATCTTTTATCGACATCAATGCTTTTTTCAACTGCAAAGCTCTTAAAAATATTCATATACCCGAAAAGATTGAATACATTAATTCGTACCTGTTTTGCGGCTGCGATTCACTCACGGAGGTTACAATTCCGGATTCGGTTGATTCGATAAGCTACAAATCTTTTTCCAATTGTGCAAACTTGACTAAGGTTGTTATTCCCAATTCAACCCAATATATCTGGAGTTATGCTTTTGAAAATTGCCCAAAGCTTACAGATGTTTTCATACCTCAATCGGTTACATTTATTGACGAATCGGCTTTTGAAAAATCCGATAACGTAGTTATCCACGGCAGCAAGGATTCGGCAGCCGAGGAATTTGCAAAGGAAAACAATATTCCGTTTGTTGATATAAATGCCGACACCGACAGCAATCCGAAAACTCCTCAGCCAACCAAAACTCTTTATCACGGCAACATTGACGGTGATGATAAAATCACTGCTGCCGACGCACTGAAAGTTTTGAGAGCGTCTGTAAAACTCGAAGAGCTTACGGAGGAACAAGCATACTTTGCCGATGTAAACGGTGACAATAAGATTGACAGTTCCGACAGTCTTTCCATTTTGAGATACAGCGTAGGCTTTAAGGATAAAGGCTTAACTATCGGACTTGAATAATGTTTAATACTGTTTCCGGTTTTAAAGGTAGATAAATGAATTATACTCACGGTCTAAAAGATTTACCATTTAAAGTTTGGTCAAGCTTTTTAAAGCTTGCGGGCGACAGAACACCCCAAGAAGTCAAGCCGTTAGGCGTAGACTGATTGGTAGGTGTTCCTAGTGGTCTTGTACCAGCAGGGGCAGAGCTCCGCTCGCTGACGGAACAAATTATTGTAGAAAAATAAATTACCCTCAGCGAAATGAGATAAACTATCAAAGAAAAAAGGCAACAGCGTAGCGAATTGCCGGTCGAAGAAAGAAAAGTGATAAATCTTAATGCTTGCGAGTATAATATATCACTTTGGCAAAGCCATAATCGCTAACAACCGACAGATAACCACAAATCGATTGTTTTATTTAAACATAATTCTCACAAGATAATTTAAAATACACCGTAAACAAACCGCCAAGAGTAAAACTCAAGGCGGTTTATTTTTACGTATATTTTTATTTTTACAATAAACAAGGAGTTTATCAAATAACACTTCGCCATAGCAAACAGACTTCCGCCTATCGCAATTATTCTTTATTCTTTCTTCTTTATTCTTTGTTCTCTATTACTCAGTACCCTCTGACAGCAATTGCCGAGTTCTCCAATGCAACCTTTGCAACGGGACCTGCCGAGCTGTAGCCGAAACCTCCGTGTTCTATACAAACAGCAAATGCAAGCGGACAGTCTTCATCGGTTACATATCCGACTACCCAGCCGTCCTCCGCACCGTCGGGAACTTCCGCCGTACCTGTCTTTGCGGCAACGTGCAAATCACCGAACATATAGTCACCGTAATGGTCGCTGACGGTAAATCTCATCATTTCGGAAAGCTTATTCGCCGTGGAGCTTTTAATCATTCTCGTACCGCTTTTACCCTTTGAGCCTGCGGTAATATTTTTGAAGTTAAAGAAAGACGAAACGTTGTCAATCATATACGGTTCAACGGGAGTTCCGCCGTTTGCTATAGCCGAGCAAATCATAGCCATATGAAGAGGATTTGCCATATCGGTATACTGCCCTACTCCCGACCACGCAAGACCTGCCGTGTCGGCTTCGCTCACATCGTATCTCGATTTTTTAACATCGTTGTCATCAACTTTATAAGCGTGATTAAATCCGAATTTATCGGCATACTCGGTCATTGTATCGGGACCCAGCTCAACGGCAAGCTCCGCAAAATAAATGTTGCACGAAACGGCAAGAGCTTCTTTCATATTGATTTCGCCGTGAGGCTCAACACAAGTTACGTACTCACCGCCGATAATTTTACTGCCCTCACAATAAAGAAGCCTGTCCTCCGAACCCTCTATATTCTCAATGGCAGCCGCTGCCGTTACAAGCTTAAACGTTGAACCCGGCGGATAAGTGGAACTGAGAACATTATCGATATACAAACCGTCGTAAGTACTGTCGCCGTCTTTTATCTCAACGGGAGAATAGGGGTCATAGCTTGGTGTACTTACGCTGCAAATAACCTCTCCTGTTTCATAATTGTAAACGATAGCCGCACCCTTGTAGTTATTGCTTGCCATAGCGTTATATGTTGCCGCACAGGCATCTGCGTCCAATGTAAGAGTGATGTCGCTGCTGCTTCTGAAAGAGTTGGGAAGTCCCAGACCCAAAATGAAATTATAGCCTGTCAGACCTGTTCTGTAAACACTCTGAACAGCTGTAGGAATATTTGTTGAATCATCACCCACCGTATGCAGCATACCAGCACGAACACTTGGGTCGTCATTATAATACCGATTGCCGTCTTCGCTTGCTGCAAGGAGATTTCCGTTTCTGTCGTAAATATCGCCTGCCTGAGCAAGACCCGTCACAGAGATATGGGCATTCATAGGTTTTTGAGCCCATTCATTTGAGTGGATAATCAAACGAACGGTGAAATATCCCAACCCAATGAAAAATACAATCGCCAGAACCCACGTTAAAATTGACCTGTTCAATATTTTTTTCATAGTATTATCATACCTCCGATGATGTGAACAGTCCCTGCTTTTTGATTGCATACGTTCTCTCGTCGGCTGCCTTGATAAACGCAAGCAAACCCCAACACGCAATCATACTTGAACCGCCGGCACTGATAAACGGAAACGTTACACCCGTAAGCGGAAGAATATCAGTTGCACCGAAAATGTTAAGAGAAAGCTGAACCACAAGCAAACCTGCCGCACAGCAAGCCGATATAGAATAAAACGTACTTCGGCTTCTTGTTGTGATTGCCCTTGCATAGAACACCAACGCACCTATTGAAACCGCAAGAACAAGTGCCACAATAATTCCCATTTCCTCGCAGACAATTCCGATTACAATATCGCTTTCGGAAGCAAACAGCTCTTTACAAAAACCGTTGCCGATACCAACTCCGAAAAGTCCGCCGCTTGCACAGTAAATGAGCGTTCTTGCCTGCTGATATCCCGTATCCCAAACATACGGCTCTTCAAATGAATGACCCCACGCTTTGAAGCGTTCGGAGATATAAGGCTTGAATCGAAGTACGATTGTAGACGCAAACACGGCAGATGTCACTGCAAGGATTAACGTTTTGAAGTCGCCCGAACGCATAAACGACAGGAGCAAAAATGTAGCAAAGAATATCAATGCAGTACCGAAGTCGCCCATAAGAGCCAACGCACCTACACACATAGCGGAGAATATAATGAACCCCAAAAGGTTTTTCTTAGTCTGAAGCTGGTCAAGGCTGCCTGCACCTACTATGATAAAGCCGACCTTTACAACCTCAGACGGCTGAACAGAGATACCGCCTATATTAATCCAGTTTGCCGCACCGTACTGAGTTGTACCGAAAATAAGGTTAATCGCAAGCAAACCGAGCGACGCTATATAAATCCACTTTGTGTACTGCCCCACTCTGTCGGGGTCTTCAAGAAATTTTATCAGAAATTCAAAAAGGACAATACCCACAACGGCAGATATTATCTGTACAAGAGCCTGTCTTTCCGACTGATGAACCGACAGCATAATGCCTGTACCCGTAAGGAAAAAAGCAAGGCTTTCAATTTCAAAGTTGACCCGTTTGAAAACAAGCGAAGTCACAAGATAAGTACCCCACATCAAAGCAATCGTAATCAAGCCGTAAGTAAAGGGCATCATATCGATAACACCCGTTTCAAGGCTTTGCGAATTAAGACAAGCTTCAATCGTTACAAGCAGAAAGAAAATTGAAATCAGCAAAAGCAGCACCTTCGGTGAAATACTGCTCTTGTCTGTCGGTCTGAAAAACCAAGAACGTCTTGAAGCACCCTCGAATTCCTCGGCTCGCTTTACAATAAGAGTAGTTGAGCCTATTCGTATTTTATCGTTAAGATAAATATTTGTGCGTTCGCTGATTTTCTCGCCGTTGACAAAAACACCGGCTTTCGAGCCTGTATCGGTGATACTCCAGCCGTCGTCACGTCTGAGCAAGACTGCATGCTCTCTCGAAACGGTTGAATCATTCAGAAAGATATCACACCACTTGCTTCTGCCGATTGAGTTCTCCCAGTAAAGCACAGGCACAGCTTTTTTTGAAAAATCATCAAAGAGCATAATAAGCGGACGTTCGTCACGTCTGTTGTGCCGAAGTGACGAATAAATTTTTACAAAAATTACAACAGATAAAACAGGAATAGCAACTCGCAGTATTACCACAATCAAGTCAAACACAAATGCTAAAACTCCGTTCAATTTATTTATCCCCTCCGTCTTTAGATTTGATTTTTAAATTTATTCCTTTAAAATTGCATATCTTTACACATTATAATTATAGCACAAAAAATATAAAATTACTATTAAAAAATAAAAAAACTACTGTAAATGTTTTTTGGGGCAAGTATCTTTGTAAACTGCCCCAATGCTTTAGTCTGCATCGTCAAAATTAAACGAACAGCCGTTATCAAACCACTCTTGAAAATCCTGCCAATTCTCCGTTTCAATAATTCCGATTGAACCCTGCTCCAGAAATCCTATTTTAACGGCATACTCGTTCGATTCCATAACAACCTCGTAATCTCCGTTGTCGTTGCCTATGCTGAGGTAATTCGGGGCATACTCCTTAAACTCCAAAGCATTGTACATTTCCTCTATTGTTTCGATATCGTAAAGTACTCCGTTATTAAAGTATGCACCGTTTGACTTTACTAAAAAATCCTTGTATACTTTTGGGATTGTAATTCCCAGTCTGTTTTCAGTTTCGGAAATTTCATTAAGGTTTGTCGGATTAGGATTGTAAGGCTCCATAAAAATTCTCCTCTCTTCTTTTATACTCGAAAGTGTTAAGATTTAGCACTTTTCTTTCTTCAACCGGCAATTCGCTACGCTGTTGCCTGTTTTGGTTTTAAGCAAAAGATATTATTTTTAGGATTAATTTAATTTATTTTTTACAGAAGGTTTATTTAGTTTCGCTGAGGTTAGTTTTGCTTTTCTTTGCAAGTTGATTTAGGAACACCTGCCAATCAGCTGTCGCCTACGGCTCGGCTTCTTGGGGTGTTCCGTCGCCCGCAAGCTTTGAAAAGCTTGACCAAACTTTAAAATGCTAATTCTTTTAGATTTTGAGTATAATACAAAATAATTATAACACAAATATTCACCGATGTCAACGGCGGACAACGTCCGCAGGAAACACATAGAAAATCATTTATACATCAATAACTTTTCTTGAAAAAACAAACTTCCGGCTGTCACAATTACGCATTATGCATTCTACATAATGTATTCACCGTAAATTTGTAATTTGTAACACACTTATAAATAAAATTTAAAGATTTTTTATTTTTTCGATATTTATATTGATTTTATTAAAAATATGTGATATAATTGGTATATTAATCAAAGTGTTTTTATACAATTTTTTTGAAATTATCTGAGGTGAAATGTTAAATGAGTGATAATATCGACGGAATAAAGAAATATCGTGAGCTTCTTGCACAGTATAACCCGACTGCCGATGAAGCTCTGGAGCTTATCAAAAACGGTAAGCATAAAGAGGGTTACGATAAGATAATTGAAGTTATGAACGGCTGTGATTTTTCTCACCCGAAAGGCTGGGCAGATATGGCTGTTCTCACTATCAGACAGGTTGCGGCAAACGCAGATGTTACGTCTTTGAAACCTTCCGAGAAAGGTTTTAAAAAGGCTGTTGATTTTCACGCTCACATTTTTGAGGGTGATGACGGTTTATTTGAGCTTGGAAAGATTATTTCCGATAATATACATAACTACTCCGATATCTACAGGCTTAAGCTTCAAGCTGAAACTTCCAATACAATTATGAAGCTGCTCGACGAGGCAAAGTAACGGTTACAACTCGACCCGTCAGAAAGAACAGCTTAACGCTTTACAGAATAAGATTGACAAGGTTAAGGAGCAGAGCAGGCTTGACATCAGCACTTCGGCTTTGAGTGAGCTTGCCGTTTACGAGCATTTTCTTAACAAAGTAAAGGAGCTTGACGCTTTCGGTGAAAAAAGCATTGAAACCGCCGAGGTTATAAAAAGTAAGCTTGACAGTATCGAGGATTTTGACAAGGATTATCTTGTTGATGTTGTTCCGACATCTGTTAAAAATATCAGAAATCTGATTAACGAGAATATTTCCAAAAGCAGGAAATCCGCCGAACGTCTTAAGGAAAAGGAAAAAGAAGATGCGATTAACCGTTACTGGGAAGAACACCCCGAGGAGAAAGCAGAGCTTGAACGCAGGCTTGACGCTGCAAAGCAGGGTATGAAAGAGCTTGACGAAAAATTCGGAGAGTACGAAAAGGCATACTCCGAAATCAGCAAGAAACGAGGTAAGTTTGTTTCAAGCTTTGAAGAGGAAAAGAAAAGTTTGGAGCTTGACCGTGACGAGCTTAACGATAAGATAAGTTCCTTGAGAATTTTTCAGTCTAAGGACAAGAAAACTTTGTCAACTCAGCTTGACGAAGTAAATGCAAAGCTTGAGGAAGTTTACAAAAAAATTGCAGACGAGAAAAAGGACTACAATGAATCGATAGACAATGAGCTTGTTTCGGTTGCCGAAAAGAAAAAAGACCTTGCGGCAAGGGATAACGAACTCAACAGCGAGATTAAGCAGATTAAAGAAGAGCTTACAAAGGATAGAAGTTAATTTTTATTTTTATTTTTATTTTTATATATTTTAAAAAGCGAAGCAAGCCTATATTTTAGGCTTGCTTTTTGTTAGTTGTTTATATTTACTGCAATGACATCGAAATACTCTTCTGATAATTTTCTAAATACTTTTCCAGAAAAGCATTCAAGAACTCCTCGTCAAGCGGAACTTCAAACTGTTCTCCGTTTGCCATATTCTTAACCTTTGCTTTGTTTTCCGAAATATCATCGTCACCGATAACCATACTGAATTTCGCACCGATTTTATCCGCATACTTCATCTGTGCCCTAAGACCTCTGCCCACAATGTCGCCCTCGGCAATTAATGAAGCCTCTCTGAGTTCCTTGATAAGACCGAATGCTCTGACCTCCGCATCTTCACCCAATGACGCAATGTATAAGTCGCAGGTTGACGGCTTCGGAATTTCAATTTTCTGAGCGTCAAGCACCATAAGCAGACGTTCAATACCCATTGCAAATCCGAGTGACGGAGTAGGCTGACCGCCCAATTCTTCGATAAGACCGTCATATCTTCCGCCGCCGCAAACAGTACTCTGAGCCCCGATACAATCGGTTACAAACTCAAATACTGTGCGTGTGTAATAGTCCAGACCACGGACTATAGTCGGGTTCACGGTATACTCCACA
>CADCHW010000053.1 GCA_902801245.1 uncultured Ruminococcus sp. | reverse complement strand
GAACTCATGATATTCCTTGGTATTTTCTATATATTTGCTGTATACCATACCCGAGTATATCAAAAATCTCATAGGCATATTTGGATTAAATGTAGACTGCTGTTCATAAAAATTCATGATGTTGTTCACAAGAAACGATACATCGTTTTTCATTTTCATATACACAGCGTCTTGAATAGTAGTAATCTGTATATCGTCGGCATTGGTATATGATGTGTGGTTAATGGCATTATACAAACTCAATGTCCATTCCTTAGTCTGTCTTTATATTGTCTGTTTGTTTTGTCTTGTTTTTTGTTTTTCTTTTTTCTTCTCTTTTTGCGTTTCTTTTTGACTTCCTTTTTGTCTTCTTGTTGAGATTCATCTTTATCTTTATTCTCTTTTGTATCGGACATTGTAATCACCTCTTTCTATATTTATTTTAACATATTGTATTTATAATTGCAACAGAAATTTTTAATGCGTAATTGTTCTCAAAACAAAAACTTCCCCTACAATGCAGCTTTAAAACTGCACTATAAAGGAAGTTTTATTTTATAATATTCCGAAAACGAATTAATCCTCAATTACACCTTTTGTAATTACGTAAACTCTGAAAAAGAAACACCAATCGTCCGTTTCAATAACCCAGTATGGATTATCTTCTTTATCCTCAAAAAGAAATGCCGAACCCAGTCTGTCGGTATTATCGAAGTCTTTCATAACCGTATCTTTAAAAGACCAGCCGCTTCTTGCCAGAACATAATCGAACTCTTCCGATTCATGAACTTTCACATAGTCTTTGATATTAAGATTAACCTCAACAACATCACGAAAAGTCGCAGAACCCGTATCGTATTCGTCAAGGTATCTGTTAATCATAATGGCGGAAAACAAACCTATCCCAACAAACAGAATAACCACTAAGGAAACAATAACCCCAATAACTTTTTTCTTTTTCATAATTATAATACCTCAACAAAAGCTATTGAAACAAATAAATTTGTTCACCGAATTAATTACACATTAAAAATCAGCTTCTCAGGAAAGCACCGACTTTTTCAAGTGACTTAATAGACTTATTAACCGCACTTGTAGCCTGTTCGTCCGTCAAAGTACCCTCGGCACTTCTCAAGGTCAAACTGAATGCAACACTCTTCTTGCCCGGTAAAATCTGCTTGCCCTGATATACGTCAAACAGCTTTACAGATTCAAGATACTTTCCTGCACCCTCCTTGATTGCCTTTTCAAGCTCCAGCACAGGGATATCCTTGTCACAGATAAGTGCGAGGTCACGGGTAACAGCCGGATATTTCGGAAGAGGTTTGTAATGTTTTTCAAGCTCCGCATATTCAAACATAGTGTCAACATTCAGACTGAAACAATAAACCCTTGTTCCTATTCCGTAGTTTTCACGTACTTTCGGGTGAATTTCTCCGATAACACCGAACTGCTCGCCGTTAATAGTCAAAACGGCACATCTGCCCGGGTGATATCCGAACTGTTCGCTGTCCGCTTTGATGTTGTAATTCTTAACGCCTGCACGCTCCAGAACCTGTTCCGCAACACCCTTTACCTTGAAGAAGTCCACACTTTCGCCGTAGAAACCTGCCGTCAAAACATTCTTCTCGACAGGAAGCTTATCGGGAGTTGTCGGAATATACTCCTTTGCAATCTCAAAGAGATAAGCGTACTCGTTGCGGTTGTTGTAATTCTTTGAGAGAATTTCAAGCATTGACGGCAATGCAGTTGTTCTCATTATAGATGTATCTTCTCCGAGAGGATTCGAGATAACAACACTGTTTCTGAGCGAATGATTTTCGGGCATCTGAACCTTGTTGTAGTACTTCGGACTGATGAACGAATATGTCATAATCTCATTCAAGCCACGAGCGATAAGAGTATCGGTTATAGTCATATCAAATTTTTGACGAACACTGTATTTGCCCTGTGCACCGCCCTTGATAGCCGTTGACGGAATAACATTGTAGCCGTAGAAACGTGCGATTTCCTCCGCAATATCGGCTTTGTGCAAAAGGTCGGGACGGAATGTCGGAACAACTATTTCGTCACCCTCAATTTTACAGTCAATCTTTTCGAGAATAGTTTTCATCTCGTTTGCGGAAAGCTCCGTATTAAGGAAATGATTAATCCATTCGGGGTTGAACTTAATCTTTACAGGCTCACTCTTTGACTTATCGTCAATGATAACACCGTCGAGAACATCACCTGCATCAAGAAGCTGTACAAGCTCGCAGGCTCTTTCAAGTGCAGGAATACAGGAATTCGGGTCAAGACCCTTTTCGTATCTTGAAGAAGCGTCCGTTCTCATACCCTGCTGTTTAGCTGTAAGACGAACGGAAGAACCGTTGAAATTCGCACTCTCAAATACTATGGTTGCAGTATCGTCCATAATACCGCTGTATTCACCGCCCATAACACCTGCAATAGCAACAGGCTTTTCGGAATCGGCAATAACAAGGTTTGTATTGTTCAGCTTTCTTTCAATGCCGTCAAGAGTTGTAATCTCTTCGCCGTTAGCGGCAAGACGGACATTAATCTTGCCGTCCTTGATGAATCTGAGGTCGAATGCGTGCATAGGCTGACCGTATTCAAGCATAACATAGTTAGTGATATCAACAATGTTATTGATAGGACGAACACCCATTGCACGAAGTCTTTCACGAAGCCACAGCGGCGACGGCTTAACACGAACGTTTTCAACAATCTTTGCACTGTAAACAGGGCAGAGTTCGGGGTTATGAATCTCAACGTCAAGCATACCGTCACAAGATTTTCCCGAAGCTTTAACCTCGGGAGTATGAAGCTTTAAAGGCTTGTCAAAGGTAGCCGCTGCCTCACGAGCAAGACCGATTACGGAGAAACAGTCGGGGCGGTTTGATGTAATCTCAAATTCAACCTTAGTATCTGTAAGACCGATAGTTTCTTTAATATCCGTGCCGGGAACAGGCTTCAAATCGGGATCGTCCTGCAAGATGAAAATACCGTCCTGAACTGCATACGGGAAGTCGTGAACAGTAACACCAAGCTCCGCAACGGAACAGAACATACCCTCACTTACAACACCTCTGAGCTTACCTTTCTTGATAGGCGTACCGTCAACAAGCTTAGATTTATCCTTGCAAACAGGAATATAGTCGCCGACCTTAATGTTGGTAGCTGCTGTAACAATCTGAACCTTTTTCTCACCGATATCAACCTGACACACGGTGAGTTTATCTGCGTCGGGGTGTTTCTCGATTTCGAGAATTTGACCCACAACAATATTTTCAATCTGACCGCCCTCGATTTCAAACAGTTCAACCTTTGAACCGCTCATTGTCATAGCTTCTGAAAAATCTCTGGGAGCAACATTTCCGATGTCAACAAATTCCTTTAACCATTTCATTGATAAATTCATAATATTTTTACTCCTTTCAATTAGAACTGTGACAAGAATCTTGTATCGTTCTCGAAGAACAATCTCATATCATCAACGCCGTAGCGACGCATTGCAACTCTTTCAAGACCAAGACCGAGAGCGAATCCCGAATATTCCTCGGGGTCAATGCCGCAGTTTTCGAGAACTTTCGGGTGAACCATACCGCAGCCGAGAATCTCAATCCAGCCCTCATTCTTGCACACACGGCAGCCCTTGCCCTTACAGCTGAAGCACTGAACGTCAACCTCTGCCGACGGCTCTGTGAACGGGAAATGGTGCGGACGGAAACGAACCACACTGTCCTCGCCGTACAAACGCTTGATAAAGGTTTCGAGAGTACCTTTCAAATCTGCAAACGTGATATCCTTATCGACAACAAGACCCTCAATCTGGTGGAACAGCGGAGAATGTGTCGCATCAACTGCGTCACTTCTGAAAACTCTGCCGGGAGAGATAATTCTAATCGGCGGCTTTTTCTTCTCCATAACACGAACCTGAACGGGGGAAGTCTGCGTTCTGAGAACGATATTGTCGGTGATATAGAATGTATCCTGAGTATCACGGGCAGGGTGGTCTTTGGGGATATTCAAAGCTTCAAAGTTGTAGTAATCGTACTCAACCTCTGGACCCTCAACAATTTCAAATCCCATACCAACAAAGATTTCCTTAATCTCGTCAAGAACAATAGACAAGGGGTGCTTATGACCCAAAGGCTCTGTATTTGACGGAAGAGTTACATCTATTTTCTCCTCTTCAAGCTGTCTTTGGAGCTTGAGTTCGTTAAGCTCGGCTTTCTTGGTTTCGATAGCGTTATCGATATAGCTTCTGACCTCGTTTGCAAGCTGACCGATAACGGGACGTTCCTCGGGGGAAAGCTTGCCCATTTGCTTTAAAATAGCTGTAAGCTCACCTTTTTTACCTGCATATTTTACTCTGAGTTCTTCAAGATTTTCGATAGCATTAGCTTTGGAGAGTTCTTCTTTTGCTCTCTCACGAATTTCTTCAAGCTTGGCTTTCATAATTTTCAATCCTTTCAATTATAATTTATATATGATAATAAAAAATCCCTACGGAAAAAATCCATAGGGACGAACTTAGCCGTGGTACCACCCAATTTTTGTTTACAATACAAAGCAAACACTCTGCCGACCGATAACGGGGTCTGCCGTCAAAGCCTACTTTGGATTTTACACCGTTCAGCCCTGCCGCTCAAAAGGGAACTTCACACAAGCTTCTTCACGGGCAGGCTTTCAGCCTTTGACCCACCCTCTCTGTCTGAGAATATCTTATGTTACTTTCCTTTATCACTGCGTTTTTTTAACACGTTTTTTTAACACGTTTTTTTTATACGTTTTTTTAATACGTGTAGATAGTTTGTTTTATCCATAACTTTTATTACCCGACCGATAGTTAATCTAATGAGGTAGTTTTTGACCAACTTTATTTCGTGCAATAACAGTCACACCATATACTTTCGGTCGGGTAGATGATGTTATTACTCCAACATTGCGGCAACAGCTTCTTCGGCAGTGTTATACGAACCGTTAAGATTTACTCTGCTGCGTGTTTCATAAATTGCCCTCTGCAATTCTTCGGGAATGGATTTATGGCGTACCTCAAACGGCAGTCCGTTGTATTCAACCGCCGCCGTTAAAAACATTCTTACAGCAGTTGAGGTATCAAATCCCAAACTGGCAAAAAGCGTATCCGCCTGTGTTTTTAAATCATCTGTAAGTCTGACCTGTAAGTTTGCCATAACAGCACCTCCAATTCTTTAATATGTGAACATAGTCTTTATTTGACGAAATTCATCACTTTATATACTCCCATTTTACGGAATGTTCGCAATTAAAATACAGCTTTGAAACAGCGTCCAATGCCGTTATTGTGCCGTTATATTTGAACGTGACAATATTCTTGCTGTCATTGTCAATATATTCAATTTCAAAATCCCACGCTCCGTTATAATTAAGCGTTTTTATGCAGGTAAGGGTTATTTCATAAAGGTCGCTTTCATCGGGTGCATATATGATTATTCTTGCATATTTATAATCATTGGGATTCTTAACGTGTGCTTTATCCCAATATTTATCCCACGCTTCGTCCCAATATGAACTTCGTATCATTTTTTATTCCTCTATTTAATACGTGTAGATAGTTTGTTTTATCCATAACTTTTATTACCCGACCGATAGTTTGTTTAATGAGGTAGTTTTTGACCAACTTTATTTCGTTTTTTTAACACGTGAAGATAGTTGGTCTTATCCATAACTTTTATTACCCGACCGAAAGTTGATTTAGTGCGGTAGTTTTTGACCAACTTTATTTCGTACAATAACAGTCACACCATATACTTTCGGTCGGGTACGTGAAGTTATTACTTCAATAAACTGTCTTCACGTATCTCCAGTCGGCGTTGCCGACCGTTGTCCGCCGTTTTAACAGACTATAAATTAAATTATATCATTAATTTGTAGAATTTTCAAGTAGCTTTAAAAAATTCTTATTAAAAATATTCAGTATGAAGTAAATGTGCAATTTGCAATTACATCATTAAACAAAGCTTACCTTTGCAAACCGACTTTCGCCTATCCAAAACCCATAATTACGAATTATTTTCTAAAAAACTCCTTGAAAAATATATCATAATATGTTATCATTATAGTGAATAAAGTCTAAAATAGGAGAATTTTATATGGATACTTTTACCGAAGAGCTTGTAGTAAAGAAAAATACTCAAAAAGATATCGCAAAACTTGTTATATATCTTTTGGCAATTTTCACAGTACCTTTAATATTCATACTTCTGGGCATAACAGTAAACGGCTATTTTATAATCGTTGCCTTATGTGCCGCTTTTTTTGCTGTCTACGGCTCGTATTATCTAGTGACAGGATTGTACAAGGAGTTTGAATATGCCGTTACAAACAGCAATATCACCGTTGACAAGGTTATCGCAAAGCGTAACCGAAAGAGAGTTATCAGCGTTGACATAAAGCGTTTCAACAGTCTGAAAAAGCTTAAAGACAGCGACTTCGCCAAAAAAGACTACCGCAAGATTTTTAAGGCAAGCATTACCCCCGACGGCGACGACGTTTACGGGGCGGAAATGCACCTCGAAAAATTCGGCGGCGAGTGCCTGCTTCTCTTCTCCCCCGGCGAGAAAACTCTCGACGCTATGAAGCCGTATCTGAAAAACACTATCAAAGCCGAGATGTTCAAAAACAGTGCGAAGAAAACCTCAGCCAAAAAGACAGTTGCCGAAACAGCTAAGAAACCCGAGGTCAAGACAACTGATAAATCGGAGAACTCAAAATCCGATACATCTTCAAAATCCCAATCAGAGAATAATAATGCTTCAAACGGTAACAATAATAAGAGCGGCTCAAACGGCAATTCTTCAAAAAAGAAAAAGTAATTTTTGTATTTTGAAAAATGTATAAAGGAAGTTTGTGAAATGGTCAGACTTCCTTTTTTTATAATCATTTCGTAATTATATTAAATTTAACAAAATCAAACCGGTTATCGGTCAGGTGCGTGAAATGAAGTTTAAACAAACTGTCTTTACGTACAAAAAGAAAAAAGAAGGGATAGTGAGCTTATGAAAATATTAAATCTTTTCGACCACGTTCCAAACCCTAACCCTAATCCAATTCAAAAACAAGACGATACATTATATCCCGAAAGCATTTATGAAGATGTTCTCGACTACCTAAACGACCTGCGTGAATCCGACTGCAACAAAGGTACTTTCGGTACACTTGCCTGTATCTGCGGAAGCTGCGGAATGGCAGGAGCGGCTATGCTCTGCGGAAGTGCCGCTATGACCTGCGGTTCGGGTATTGTGAAAATGATTCTGCCTGATTCGATATACCCTATCGCCGCATCTAATTTATGGGAATCCGTGTTTGTGCCTATGCCCCAAAGCAAAGACGGCACTCTCCGCTATTCGGATTTTGAAAAGATTTTAACCGAAGCCGAAAAATGTACCGCTGTTGTAATTGGCTGCGGCTTAAAGGTGACAAACGACACCGAGAAAATCGTGTGCGAGCTTCTTACACGCTGCACAAAACCGATAATCCTCGATGCGGACGGCATAAACTGCATATCCAAGCATATAGATGTATTAAGGCAGAGAACGCACCCGACTATAGTAACGCCGCACCCCGGAGAAATGTCAAGGCTGTGCAAATGCAGTACTGCGGAAATTCAGAAAAACCGTGAAAAAATCGCTGCCGACTTTGCGGAGCGTTACGGCTGTATACTCGTTCTGAAAGGTGTTGGAACAATTGTCACGGACGGCGAAAGGCTCACTGTGAATCCCACAGGCAACGGCTGTCTTGCGAAAGGCGGAAGCGGTGACGTTCTTGCAGGAATAATCGGTTCACTTGTGTGTCAGGGTGTTGAATATTTTGAAGCGGCGGTCACGGGGGTATATCTTCACGGATATGCCGCAAACGAATGTATTGACGAATATTCTATGTCCTGTGTAAGTGCAAGAGATGTTATTGAAGCCATAAAATATTTAATGTAGGTGATGTCTTATAAAAAAGCTGAAAATGACGGTAATAGGACTTTTAATTTTACCACTGCTTGTTTCATGCACATTTTCACCACCAGACCCCTCACCGCCGATATTTGAATTAAGCGGTGATACCTGCAATATCAAGTACGGAGAAAACAGCTACAAGGCAACTGTCACGCATATGCTGCAAGGTGTGACAAGCATAACCTTTGCCGAACCCGACAGTATAAACGGAATAGTATATACATTTTCGGGCAGCGGATGCAGCATAATATTCGGGGATTTAACATTCAGCACCGACCGCTCGTTTGTAGGAGATACAGCACTTCCGCAGATAATATGCGATGTTATGAGTTCGATGCAGGGCGAGAATGCATTAACATACGTTCAGAGAGAAGAGCCGCAGTCAAGCACACTCACAACGGCGATATTCACGGGAAAGACACGCAAATACAATTACAAAGTCACGACCGATTTCAACTCCGGTTACATAAAGGAAATCGAAGTCGGCGACTGTGATTTACTATTGACATTTTCAAACAAGTGATATTCAATGCGTAATTGTGACAGACGAAAGTTTGTTGAAATCAAACGGAGGTTATTTATAAAAGTTAGGAGTTTGGAATTTGGTATAACAAATTTAAATCTTTTATTCCTCACTGCATTGTATAGGACGAAAATGTCATATTAATTCACTTTGCTTTTGTTAATATACTGCACTAAAAGCACTTGCCGTATATATTATTCGACAAGTGCTTTTGATTATAATTATTAAAGTTACAAAATGCAAACCGCAGATTTGCCAAGCAAGCTTCATATGCTGCAAGGCACACTTCATCAATGATAATTTGTATACAAATTATCTCAGTCCGAAGCTTATGGAAATAGCCTCGTCAATTTTACCCATTGAGCCTGTGTCAAGACAGCCCATTTTCTCTTTAAGCCGTCTTTTATCTATAGTACGTATCTGCTCCAAAAGCACAACGGAATCCTTTGCAAGTCCCCCTGTCACTGCACCCACTCTGATATGTGTCGGCATGCTCGCTTTGTCCTGCTTGCTTGTTATAGCTGCTGCAATAACGGTAGGACTGTATCGGTTTCCAACGTCGTTCTGTACGATTAACACAGGTCTTACACCGCCTTGTTCCGAACCCACTACAGGGCTGAGGTCGGCATAGAAAATATCTCCCCGTTTAATATTCACGTTTTTCACTCTCCGATTTTTTATGTTTAAAATATGTTGGGTGGTTTTCCCTTGTCTTTAGTTTAGCCACTTTTAAAACGGTTTATACAATCCACCCTTAACATTATATTATTTTTTATTTGGGAGTGTGATTTTATTTAATTTGTAATGTGTAATTGTTTTATTTTTATAAACAAAAAATTTGTTGCAATTATAAATACAATATGTTAAAATAAATATAGAAAGAGGTGATTACAATGTCCGATATAAAAGATAACCAAGATAAGGTCGAATCTAAACAAGAAGATAAAACGAAAGTCAAAAAGAAACGCAAAAAGAGAAGAAAAAAGAAAAACAAAAAGCAAGACAAAACAAACAGGGAATATAAAGACAGACTGTTCAAATTTATTTTCGGTAATCCCGAGAACAAGGAATGGACATTGAGCTTATACAACGCAATTAACAATACATCATATTCCAACGCCGATGATATACAAATTACTACTATTCAAGACGCTGTATATATGAAAATGAAAAATGATGTGTCATTTCTGGTCAACAACATTATGAATTTTTATGAACAGCAGTCTACATTTAATCCCAATATGCCGATGAGATTTCTGATATACTCCGGTATGATATACAGCAAATATATAGAAAATACCAAGGAATATCATGAGTTCAGTTCCGTACAGCAAAAAGCACCTGCACCGCAGTGTATATGCTTTTATAACGGAACTTCCGATAAAGACGACAGAATGATTTTAAAGCTCAGTGATGCCTTTGAACCCGATTCAAGGTCGGATATTGAAGTGTATGTTACTATGATTAATATTAATCACGGTCATAACAAGAACCTGCTGGAAACGTGCAAACCACTTGAAGAATATTCGTGGTTTGTAGACAGAGTAAGAGTACTGCAAAAAGAGAAAACTACTCTTGAAGAATGTGTTGATATCGCATTGAGCGAGTTACCGGACGATTCTCTTATCAAACCGTTTTTGCTCTTATCAAACCGTTTTTGTTGGCAAATAAAGCAGAGGTGAAGCGTATGTGTATTACGGAATACAATGAGAAGAGAACTCTTGATCAAAAGATTGAAGAGGGTATTGTAATTGGTGAGAAGAGAGGTATCGAGATTGGTGAGAAGATAGGTATTGAGAAAGGCATTGAGAAAGGCAGAGAAGAGGGAAGAACAGAAGGAAGAGCAGAAGGAAGAGCAGAAGGAAAAGAAGAGGGAAGAGCAGAAGGCAGAGAAGAAGGAAGAGCAGAAGGAAGAGCAGAAGGTAGAGAAGAGGGAAGAGCAGAAGGTATTTTTGAAACATTGGAAGTCTTGTAGAAAAAGGTTATTTAACCTTAAAGCAAGCTGCAAAAGAAGCCAATATGACTATTTCCGAATTTGAAGCGAAGACCGGATTGAAAGCATAAAAAACAACCTGCAATTACTTGGCATACTTTAAGAATGGTATGTCGGTAATTGCAGGTTTATATTTTTGCATTAATTACGCATTGAAAAAATTTTTAAAAAAATTTTTGTATCATGTCAGGTTTTGCATTCGGAACTTGACTTAAATAAATGAAACGTTTCAAAAAGCGAGAGTTTCAATTACAATTGTAAATCAAAGCAACTCTTCTTTTTAAACCAATTTCCGATTATCGATAATTACGCATTAAAAAAGGGCGAGGGTTTTAATTATGACAGATGAACAGCTGCTGGAGCTTTTACAAAACAATCCTCAGCAAGGACTTGAGGAAGTTGTTAAGAGGTACAGTGCATATGTTATGAAAATAGCAAATACAAAACTGCATGATATCTGCACAAAAGAGGATATTGAAGAGGCAGTAAGCGATATATTTTTGATTGTATTCAGAAACGGACAGAAATGCAATTTTAACATACATTCGCTTCGTGCATACATTTCGGTTATCGCAGCACGGCATTGTATAAACATTTTTAACAAGCATATCAGAAAATCGAAAATCATCTCACTTGATGAAATTGCCGATACCGTGTCTTGTGAGGATAAAACATTCGAGAACAACGGATTGGCGGAAGCATTACATAGCTTAGGCGAACCCGATGAATTTATTTTTATTCGCAAATATTTCTTCGGACAAACAAGCCGTGAGATAGCAAAGGAACTTAATATGAAAGTAAATACAATTGACAAGAGAGTTTCACGTGGACTTATCAAATTGAGAAAACTTCTGGAGGAGGAAATGTAATGGAAAAGAAATTGAATGATTTGGCTTTTGGCATTTCCACAAACAAGGCTGATGTTTTGGATAATGCATTTGAGGATTTTGAACGCAGTGCAGAAATCACAGAAGAAGAACAGGAGCGTATACTCTCCGCAGTTATGAGAAAGGCAGGATATGATATGAATAACAATATTACAAACGAAGGAAGTTCAAATAGGAGAATGAAGGTAGTTTTCAGAAGAGTTGCGGCTGTGCTGGCTGCTGCGGTTTTGGCAACGGGTACGTTGTCGCTGCTTGTTTCGGCAGACGTTGCGAACACATACGATATTGTGTACTTGGTATCACCTGCAATCGCACAGACACTCAAACCCGTTAATGCTACCTGCGAACGTGAGGGAATAGAGATGAATGTTATCTCCGCAAGCATTGTTGACAACGAGGTTTATGCGTATGTGTCCGTAACCGACAAGCAGGGCGGCAGAATAGATTCGACCGTTGATTTGTACGACAGCTATAGAATTAAAACACCCTTTGGTTTTGATTCTATGAGCGGCTGTAGTTTTGACAGATACGACGAGGAAACAAATACGGCATATTTCTTTATTCGTATTTCGTCAATGGACGGAGAAAGCATAAAGAAATATAAAAACAAGAAAATTACTTTTTCGCTTAACACTCTCCTTACAGGCAAGCAGAATTATGAGGGCGAATTGACGGAAATAGATACTAACAACATTACCGACAAGGAATCAAAAGCTATGGGTGAAGAATTGGTTTACGGCTACAGCGGAGAATCGGCAGACTTTTCACATGAACAAATGGCGAATTTCCCGTGTCTTATTCCCGAAAGCGAGCCTTTATGCAAGCCCGTTGACGCTGCTGCGGTTACGGCTGTCGGCTTTGTTGACGGTAAACTTCACGTTCAAACTCGTTACAATAATGTTGACAAGTTCGACAATCACGGTTTCGTCAGCTTGATTGACAGTGACGGCAACAAAATCGAAAGTAAAGACGCTGTGCTTTTCTGCGATGCAAACGATGAATCAACACGTTACACCGAGCAGGAATTTGATATCCCCAAAGAGAAAATTTCCCAATACAAGCTTTACGGCGAGTTTACAACCTGCACAACACGCATTGACGGTGATTGGCAAGTTACTTTTAAGGTTGAATGATTTGTGTAATAGAGTGAATAGTGGTTAGTGATTAGTTGTTATACTCGAAAGTGTTAAGATTTATCGACAATATTAAAAAAAT
The DNA here is from genome assembly GCA_902801245.1 of uncultured Ruminococcus sp. Taxonomy (GTDB): domain Bacteria; phylum Bacillota; class Clostridia; order Oscillospirales; family Acutalibacteraceae; genus RUG592. The sequence goes on along the minus strand of CADCHW010000053.1, from coordinate 2 downwards.
CG
>CADCHW010000052.1:10158-14321 GCA_902801245.1 uncultured Ruminococcus sp. | reverse complement strand
TGAAAATCTCACGGAATTTCAGCAGGAAACTATAAAAACCGTGTGCTTTGATATGGCGAATTTCGAGTGCGAAAACGAGGATTTAATCAACAGTGTTTTGCAGAGCTATTCGATTAATGGTGTATCAATGCAGTTTGGGTCAAGCTGGAATATTGCCGTTGTGAACGGTGTTGCGATTCGCAGAGATACATATAATTTGCTTATGCAGACAGGATTGTGTTATAGAGGAGTTCGATAATATGAAATATCCTTGCTTGGTGTTGAAATCGGTATGCAAAACTCTTATAAAGGTAACTGTTTTTAAAGAGGGTATTTCCGAGGACGGAGAGCCGATTACAGACGTTATTCTGAATTTGATGTGTAATTATCAGGATAAAGCAAAAACCGTTATAACAGCCGATAAACAGCTTGTACAGTTATCTGCACAGGCTTATTTTGTCGGTGATATTGCTCCCGATTTACCTACGCTGTCAAACGGTGAAGTCGAGGTTTACGGAGTAAAGCGGAGAATATTTCAGGGAGAAAAGGCTCGAATTATACAAGATTGGATTTGATATAAGTTAATGTATTGACATTATTTTTATTTGAGGTATAATATAATTAAAGATTTGCTTTAGAGAGGAATGTTTTTATGAGTACCAGAGATAAACTTTTCACAATGCTCGATACATTGACGGACGAACAGCTTGAGGGTCTTTATGAGTTCTTGGGTAATTTCATTAAGATTGACGAACAGCTTAATGAAGATATGACAGCTGCCTTTTCGGAGATTGAGGAAATGAAAAAGCACCCCGAAAATTATAAAAGCTATGAGAGTTTTGAAGAAATGTTGGAGGATCTTGATGATGAAGTATAAAATCAAACCTTCCGCAACATTTAAGCGTGAGCTTAAAAAGATGAAAAATCAGAAAAAAGATTTATCCTTGCTTCAAAATATTGTCAACAGCCTTGCTGCCGGAGAACAGCTTCCCGAAAAATATAAAGACCACGAACTTAAAGGTAATTACAGGGGATATCGGGAATGCCATATACAACCCGATTGGCTTCTTATTTACCAGATTGATAACGGTGATCTTTTACTATATCTTCTTCACACCGGCTCACACAGTGAATTGTTTAGAAAATAATTGTTACAGCACTTTGCATAAATGCAGGGTGCTTTTTTCATACCCGAAACGAGGTGATATAATGCAGGTATCATCAAGAATTACAATAGATACTGTTGCGGTGAATCAGCTTTGTGACCTTGCAAAAGAAGCACTTGTGCAAACAGCGGAAGCGTTACATACGGAGGTAGTACAGTCGGAGGTTATGCCCAGAGATATGGGAACATTGCAGAATGAAAGTACTTTTGTTGATAAAAGTCAGGTTGATATGGGAAGAGTTTCTATTGTTTCAAGTACCCCTTATGCAAGGCGATTGTATTTTCACCCCGAATATAATTTTCATCGTGGTATTTGGTTTGACGAATACGGTGACAGTCACGGCGGCAATCTCTATGCAGGCGGCGAATGGTTCAAACCGTGGATTGACGGCGATTACAAAGACTTCTGCCCGAAAACATTCAAGAAACTTTACAAAAGACTTCTTCGAGGTGTTCAAAATTGATTTACCTATCAAACATCAGAGATTGGCTGAAAACGCTAATCTCCGCAGATTTTTACTATATCGGCAAGCTTGATTCTAAAAATGACAAGTCAATCGGAGTGTATCAGAGAAAGAACCCTGCACCTCCTATTAAGGCTATCGGTCAGCCGTCAAGCTACGAAATAAAGCCGATATCCATTTTAATACATTGGAACAAAAACGCAGATGAAACGGAGAAAACCGCCTATGAGCTTTACAAACAGCTTACGGCGGTTTCTTCATTGGATTTAAACAATACGCACGTTCAGTTTATAAATCTCCTGCAATCCGAACCTGTGGACGTTGGCACGGACGACAACGGAGTTTACGAGCGTGTGATTGAATTTGATATTTATTATGAAAGGACGGTTTAAAATATGGCAAAGACAACAGGTGTATACCCTTGCTACGATAATCAGTTCAAAATCGGGGCTGTGGGAGCTTCAACAAAAAACACCATAGCCGATTGTACGACATTTTCGGTATCGTTCAATGACGGTGTGGAGGAATGGTCACCGTTTGACCAGCAGGGTTGGACACGCAGACTTAAAACAGCAAAATCAATTTCGATTTCGGTAACTGCGAAGAGAAATGTCGGTGACGCAGGCAACGATTTTGTAGCAGGTCTTGCATTCAAAAACGGCAGAGAAGCCGAAGCGGATGTCGACTGGACTTTCCCCGACGGAACTGTTGTAAGCTTTTCGGATGCTGTTGTAAACGTTACCGCATTCCAGTTGGGGGAGCGTTTGAAAATCCGCATTAATACTGAATTGTTCAGTGTTTATGCGGTTTTTTCTTTGTTTTAGGGTTCATTTTCTCAGGGGAGTTTATCAAGTTGCATTCAGTTACATTTAATTGCGGTTGCTACGGGTTTATGCCATTTTTATTATTAAAAATACCGTTCAAAGACAAATGTTCTTTGGGCGGTTATTGTTTTGTAAAAAATAATTTTCCCCAAGCTGTAACAAAATCAAAAAAATTTCTACTATAGCAATCCAATAAAATAAACATACGACAGAGGGGTTTTATATGAACCGGATAATTTTGTAAATCTTACTGCTCCTCGGTATAAACGGTTTTGTGTGTTTTGTTAATTTGTTGAATTGCTATAACTAAATGAAGAGTTCAGCAACATTCGCCTGACCAATAAGCAAGGACTGATAACATTGGAAGATTTTGAAAAGCTGTATAACGAATATGCAGTCAAGCTAAAAAAGTTTTTAATATGTCTGACCTCCGACCCCGAGCTTTCGGAGGATTTGCTACAGGAAACTTTTTACCAAGCCTATAAATCGATACACCGCTATAACGGCAGATGTCAAATGATGACGTGGCTGTGTCAGATAGGCAAGCACTGCTATTACGACTATCTGAAAAAAGCAAAGCATTACCGCACCTGTGATATTGATGATGTCAAACAGACTTTGAAAAGCGGCAGGTCTGTAGAGGAAGATTATATCATCAGCGAAACAGTAGATAACATCGAAAAAGCCGCCGACGAACTTGAACCCCCTTACGGCGAAATTTTAAGACTGCACCTGTTCGGAGAAATGGGTTACCGTGAGATTGCCGAAATTTACGGTAAAAGTGAAAACTGGGTCAGAGTTACATATTATCGGGCAAAACAAAAATTAAGAAAGAGGTTGGAAAAAGATGGATATTCCGTGTGAGATTGTAAAGGATTTGATAGTAATGTATATTGATGATGTTTGCAGTGAGAAGTCAAGGGAGATTGTCAAAGAGCATATGGAGGGCTGCACCGACTGCCGTGAGTATTATGAGAGTTTGAAAGAGCCTGTGGAGGTCAAAACGATTTCGGATAAGTACGTAGAAATTGCAAAAGAGCCGTTTTTGAAAATCAGAAAAAGAAATTTTCTTAATGCGGTTTCGGCGATTGTGGTAACGGCGGCGGTTTTTATTGTCTGTGCATTTGTAGTTCAAGAGGTCGGCGTGGTGAATGATTTTTTCTTTCCTAAAAAAAGTGCATACCTTGTGATTGATGATAACAGCCGTGAATGGGTTCGGGTGAGCATTGAGAAACAGGAATACAAAGACCATATTTATACGCTCAATGACAGTGAATACTTGTCTTACGATTCTGTTTTCTTCAAAAAGAAAATCACCAATTCGGCTAACAGTGAGGGAGATATACATCTCCGAATAAAGAACACCGAGGGGGATATTTTGATTGACAGCTTTACTTTGAAATCGGGTACAACATATGAATGTGATTTAAAGCTGTTTGAGGATTATGTAATTGAAGCCAGTGCCGGAGAGGGGAGATATTTTATTAATTTCAGTTGATTTTTTAGCTGTATGGCTGCGAAGCTTGTTAAAGTTTGGTCAAGCTTTTCAAAGCTTGCGGGCGACGGAACACCCCAAGAAGCCGAGCCGTTAGGCGACAAACGTATCTATCTGTACAAACCAACAAAGGCAACAGCGAAGCGAATTGCCGGTCAAAGAAGGATAACCTACGATTTGATTTCAACCGTACAGCTGCAAATTTTTTAAAAAATTTTAACTTTCTCTATTGACAA
>CADCHW010000052.1:0-10144 GCA_902801245.1 uncultured Ruminococcus sp. | reverse complement strand
AACAAATTTCCGACCCGTAAAAACAGTTGGAATGAAAAATAACATATTCACGTATCTATAGAGAAAGGAATGCTTATGAAAGAAATATTAAAAGTTGAAAGTATTTCAAAAACATTTAAGCTGTCCTCGAAACAGCAAAAAGTCGAAAAGTCGAACAGCAAGACCAAAACAGCAGTCGATAATCTTTCATTCTCCGCTTATGAGGGGGAGATTTTCGGACTTCTCGGGCCTAACGGTGCAGGCAAGACTACTACTCTCCGAATGCTTGCAACGCTTATAAAACCCGACAGCGGCGACGCTTTTATTGACGGTTCAAGCATTGTGAAAAATCCCGATGAAGTGAGAGGTAAAATCGGTTTCCTTACAAGCGAACTTAAGCTTGAAGATTTTTTTACTCCCGATTTCCTTTTTGATTTCTTTTCGGATTTACATAAAGTTCCCGATGAGGTCAGAATTCAAAGAAAAGAGGAGCTTTTTTCAAAGTTCGGTATCGATAAGTTTTCACAGGTGAAAGTTGCGAACTTGTCAACAGGTATGAAACAGAAAGTTTCGCTTGCGGTGTCGATTGTTCACGACCCCAATATTATTATTTTTGATGAGCCGACCAATGGTCTTGATGTAATCACTGCAAAGGTTGTTACCGATTTCCTTGAAGAACTGAAACAGCGTGGAAAAACGGTGATTGTTTCCACACATATTTTCAGTTTGATTGAAAAAATCTGCGACCGTGTGGGTATCATTATTGACGGAAAGATGATTGTCTGCGATGACCTGAAAACTATTACCTCAGAGAAAAATCTTGAGGACGTTTTCTTTGATATCTACAGAGAAAGGAAAGGTGATGAAATATGAAGAATGCGGCTTTTGTAGTGTTTAAAAAAGAGCTTACCCGATTTTTCAGCGATAAAAGGCTGTTATTTACAACGGTTATTCTGCCGGGTCTGATTATCTTTTTGATGTACACTGTTATGGGTGAGGCTATGAATACATCTTTCAATACAGATGACAGTACATTTGACATCGCCGTTGTGAATATGCCCGATATTCTCGAAAACTCCTTTGAAAGCGAACGATATAATATTACAGATATTAACACCGACGATATAAATTCAATTCGTGATAAAATCTCAAATAAGGATTATCAGCTGTGTATAGTATTCCCCGAGGATTTTAACGAAAGTCTTCTCACGTATACAACTATTGAAAAAGACAGAACAGTACCCAATGTTGAAATATATTATAATTCCTCCGATATTCAGTCAAGCAATGCTTACAGCGAAGCAGTATCTATTTTATCAAGCGTTGAAGAAACCGTAAGCAATGTGTTTGATGTAAACCGTTTGGATTCTCCCGATAACGAAAATATTTATGATGTTGCGTCTGATGAAGAAGCGTCGGGTCTTTTGTTTGCTATGATACTGCCAATGATACTTATGGTTATGATGTATTCGTCTTGTGTGTCGTTCTCCGTTGAAAGTATTGCAGGCGAAAAGGAAAGAGGTACTATCGCAAGCTTGCTCATTACCCCAACCCCGAGAAACCAAATCATTATCGGTAAGGTGCTTGCATTGTCTGTTATGGCACTTCTCAGCGGTATTTCAAGCTTTTTAGGTACTATCCTTTCAATGCCTATGCTCATGGGAAATATGGAAGATGCGGTTGGCGGTATCTCTGCCGAGTATTATGTATTCTCAGATTATTTGTGGCTTATATTGATTATTTTAACAACTATAATTCTGTTTGTAACCTTGATATCTATATTGTCAACATTTGCAAAAACCGTGAAAGAAGCGTCGTCATTGGTTATGCCGCTTATGATAGTTGTAATGCTTGTAAGCTTTGGTTCGATGTACGGCACAGAAGCAAAGTCGGAACTTTACTGGTATGCGATTCCTGTGTACAATGCTGTTCAAAGTATGGTGGGAATATTCTCGTTTAATGCGTCGCCTGTTAATATTGGAGTTACAATATTGGTAAATCTGCTGTTGTCGTCGGTGGGACTGCTCGTATTGACAAAAATGTTCAATAATGAGAATATAATGTTTGGAAAGTAATTTCAGAGGTGTAATATGAAAATGAGTTTACCAAGAACGAAAATGCTTGATGAAGCAAAACAAAGCAAAGGTCATTTTATCATAGTTGAGATTTTGATTTTTGCGGCGGTGTTTTTTATCGGTACAATATTGGAGGGAATTGTAGTTATTGTACCCGAAATGACTTATTTATTTAACAATGAAGAGTACCTTGCGATTATGAATCAATTTGCTCAGGGCGAAATATCAAAGGAGGAGTTGACTGCTCAGGTTACGGCTCTTTCAATGAATCTGCCCGATTACATTACCATTATATCTTTGGCTGCGACGGTTTTGGCTACAATCAGCTGTATGATTTATTGCAGATTTATCGAGAAGAGAAAACTTTCATCTATGGGTTTCAGAAAAAATAATGCTTTGATTGAATATCTTGTGGGTGCGTTGGTCGGTGTTGTGATTTTCTCCGTTGCCGTGGGTATTTGCCTTGTTACGGGTGCTTTGAGATTTGACGGAATTTCGGCAAATATTAATTGGGGTATACTCGGTTTGTTCTTCGTGGGATTCCTCATTCAGGGTATGAGTGAAGAAACACTGTGCCGTGGCTATTTTATGATTTCTATGTCAAGGCGTGTTCCCGTTGCGGTGGCTGTGGCGGTGTCCTCGATTGTGTTTGCGTGTCTTCATCTTTCAAATAACGGCATTGCTCCGCTTGCGTTTATCAATCTTGTATTGTTCGGCTTGTTTGCTGCCGTGTATATGCTTAAGCGTGGAAATATCTGGGGAGTGTGTGCCATTCATTCACTTTGGAATTTTGTGCAGGGTAATCTTTACGGTATAAGTGTAAGCGGTATGTCAAAATTTGAAACGATTTTCAATATGAGTTCCGTAAACTCCAAGGAGTTATGGAACGGCGGCAGCTTCGGTTTGGAGGGCGGTCTTGCGGTGACATTCGTTTTAACTGTCGGCATTGCGGCTATGCTTTTTACAAAGACTAAACCGTCGGAGCTTGCGGAGGAGAATCCGAGTGCAGATAAATTTTTTGATAAAAATCAGTACTCCGAGGAAGAGCTTGCGGAAATTCAAAAGCAAAACGATGATATGACTGTTATAAACACTATGATAATGTGATATTTGACAAACAAAAAGTCCGAACACAATAATGTGTCCGGACTGAATCGTTTTAAAATAAAAAAATATGTTTATGCCACTGTGAGTTCGTTTTCAATGTGGGAAAGTGCGTCGTCAACATCAACTCCGAAAGCGTAAGCGTACTCCTCGCCAACTACCTTTTCGCAAATTGCAAGTGTGCGTTCGTCCGCATTGTGCAGCTTCTTGACCGTCTGCTTTAACTCGTTCTTGTGAATAACAAGACTTTTCAAAACCTTTAAAAGCTCACTGCTTAAGCCGTTTGCAAGAATTGTGTGGAATTTCTCGCCACGAACTCTGTCGTTGTTCTCCCATACAGCCTCGCTGCTCTTAGCTTCAAGCATCATTTCGTGAAGAGTTTCTTTCAGCATAACGGGGCGAAGCTTTGATGACAGTGTCGTGTTTTCAATCGGAACATATAAAGCGGACTGTCTGCTGAAAATAGGAGAAAGAATATAATACATAGCCGGTGAACCTGTGAACTGTTCTTTTCTGATATCAACAACCTTGCACACTCCGTTGTTTCCGTAAACCAAAATTTCGTTAAGCTCGTACATTAAAAAATCAATCCTTTCTACTCTTTGAGTTTTGTTAATAACACATCGGACAGTTCTTTTACACGTGAAGATAACTCTTTTACGGCTTAACTTCGTGTACCTCGGTTTAGTTTTTTCGAGGTGAAAATTCAAAATAAACGTGCTGAGCGTATTATTGATTTGTGTGTCAATACAAATAAGTAAAATTTTTTAACTATTATGATATAATTATAACAGATTTCTTAAAATTTCGTTATAGTTAAAATTTACAAACTTTCAAGGTCAAAATTGTAAAAATTTATTCTTGATAATTCCTTGACAAAATCCCGAAAATGTGGTAACATTATTATAGTTAATGTTAGCGATTTAATTATCGCACACGTTCTGTCAATATCACATCTTACTCAGCAGATTTAGCGTAGGTCTTAATGACTTACGCTTTTTGCTTTGTATTAATTTTGTTATAATTTAAGAATTGTTAATATACTTTTTTGCGAAATGTGGTATAATATTCTTGTAATAAATTTTCGGAGTACTTATAATGATAATTTTTAATACCGATTTGGATAATACTATAATATATTCATATAAACACGATATCGGTGAAAATAAAATATGTGCGGAGATTTACCAAAACCGTGAAATCTCATTTATTACCGATAAAACAGCGGAGCTTCTTAAAGCGGTGAACGATACCGTGATTTTAGTTCCGACCACAACAAGAACATTGGAGCAGTACAACAGAATTAATCTGGGGTTTGGTGTTCCGAAGTATGCTCTTGTATGCAACGGCGGTGTTCTCCTGAAAGACGGCATAGAGGACGAGGAATGGTATAACAATTCCTTTAAGGCTGTTAGTGACTGTCAAGAGGAGTTGACCCTTGCTGAGGAAATTCTTAAAAGAGATGTCAACCGTACATTTGAAATCAGAAATATCCGCAGACTTTTTATATTCACCAAGAGCGATAAACCGCTTGAATCGATTGATATTTTAAAAGGTATACTCGATACAAGCAGGGTAGATGTTTTTAATAACGGTGTAAAGGTTTATGTCGTGCCGAAAGCTTTGAGCAAAGGAATTGCCGTGAATCGCCTGAGAGAAAAACTGAATGCAGATAAGGTTGTTTCAGCAGGTGACAGCGAATTCGATATTTCAATGCTGAGTGCAGCCGATTACGCAATTGCCCCGAAAGAATTATCGGAGCTTGACAGGCTTCCCGAGCATACGGTTTTATTTGACGGCAAGGGAATTTTTTCGGAATTTGTTCTTGAAAAGGTTCTTGATATTGCAAATAACTATCAATACGAATAACAGTAATTCAGAATCTCATCGTAAGTGTTGCCCTGCAAAGACATAAATTTTGCCGTGTCCGCAGTGATATGATTTGAAACGTCGCATTTCAAAGAATTAAAATTGAATTCGTTTAAGGAATAAATCAGAGTAAAACGGCTGTACGGCAGAGAGAACGCATTGACAATATCTTTACCCGAAAAGTTTTCGCCGCAGATATTTACAGTGTCAACTTCACCCGAATTCAGATAGGTGATTTTGCCGACAGCATTTTGCGGAGCTATGCTTGTGTTGAGGTCGGGATTTATTTCTTTAAGTTTGCCGAAAAATTCATCTTTACTTACAGACAAAGTTATTGAATAATCGCTCGAAACGGAACTGTACGGAGAGGCTTTATAAATGGCGGAAGTGCTTGTATTTGTTTCGTTTTTAAGATATTCGATATTCAAGTCGGCAGGCTTATCCGAAATTAGAATCAACGAATTGTAAACATTGTCGCAGTAGGAACAGAGAGTTGTGTAATTTTTACCGAATTTTTCTTTAAGGCTGTTTTCGTTCAGAAATATATCGGGGTTTTGAGTATCAATGGAGAGGTTATGAGAATCGTTCTCACGGCACAGCTGAGTGTGAAAAGCTACCGAAAGTGCCTTGACCTCGTTTTCGGTGAAATCTTCATTTACGGCAGCTCCGACAAGCGAATACAGCACTGACTTTGCGGAACGTGAAATTTCTTTGTTACTGCTTGTATCGATAAAGGCTACGTTTTCGGGGATATTATAATTGCTGTCTTTGCTTGCGGTAATGATTGAATTGGTTATTGTTTCGGTACTGCTGCCCGTAAGAATGTTTTTGAAGAAATTTTTGTCGGCGGCTATGGGGATAAAAGCCATAATCAGAATCAGAGATATAAGAGCGGTAAGGTACTTTTTCATTTTTAAATAATCCCCTCCGGTGGTCGGAAAACTTTTAAATTTTTTAAGTCAAAAAATCAATTTAAACTATTGACATAACTTGTAATTTGTTATAATATTGTAACTGGTAGATAATCGATTTTTGTTTATCGGCTAATAAAATTATATTAATATATATTGGGTTTTATACCTTTTGATAATTGAAAGGACGATTGCACTATGAAAGTAAAAGCAAGTTGGGTGGCGTTTGTACCTATTACAGTGGGTGCGGTGCTGCTGCATATTTATCACCTCATATTCTTAGGCGGAGATGAAATTACTCAGCCGCTTTTCGGTGAGTATTCTCTGTTGATTAACAAAAGCACAGAGCCGGAAATGATAATTCTTCTGGCAGCGGCTTTGTTTATTTTCGCATCATTTTTCAGTCTTATCGACAGGAAAACTTCTCCTTACTGCGAAATAAAATTTGCTCCGTTAAGCGGTATAGTTATAGTGCTGTCGGGTCTTCTTCTGGGTGTTGACAGTGCCGTTCACCTGATGACAACAAACGGCTTTGGGGCAACAAACAGCTCTTTGGCGATAAATCTTCTCGGAATTGCAACAGCGGTTCTGTTTGCGGTTATAGGAATGGGTCTGCTGGTCGGGTTCAACGCTGCGAAAAAAATACGGCTGCTTATGCTTGTGCCGATTGTTTGGTCTGCTTTTTGTATGGTGAATGTTTTCATAAGCCACAGAAGAGAAGCTCCGTCATTCGCATTCTATGATGTATTTGCTTGGGTATTTTTGACTATATTTATTTTTGAGAATTCAATGGTTCTTTGTGGTATCGAAATAAAAAATCCAGTTAAATCCTCGTTTGTGTACGGTATGATGTTTGTGTTTTTCTCGTTTATATATGCTATATCTGCGATAAATACAAGTATATCGGAACTGGGATATTTTGATTTTAAATCTCTTATACCACCGATTCTTGTAAGTCTGCTCGGAGTGTATGCGTTGTTTTCACTCTTTAAATTATCGTCAAGTATGATGACAAAGAAAACGGCTGCCGAACTTCTTGCAGACGATACCGATGAAGAATTTGACGAAGAAGAGCCGGAGGAAGAGGAGGACGAAACTCCCGAAGCGGCTTTCGGTGTGGGAAGCACAAAATTTGTTACGGCGGAGTTTGATAAAATTAGACTTGAAAAAGCCGCTAAAAAAGCCAAAGAACGCACGGGCAACCTCCCGAATATAGATGATGATTTTGAAAATGACGAAGAGGACGAACCGATGTCAACTCTCGATAAAATCGACCAGTTAATTATGGAATTGTCGGAGGATACGTCAGTGCCGGCTATCGACCCCGAAGAAGATGAATGATTTTAAAATTTCCTGTTGACTTTTTTGAAAGTTTGTGATAACATATTATTCAAAGATAAAATAAAATCGTTGACGAGGACGGCTTGTTACAGTCGTTGTTTACAGAGAATATCCGACATAGGCTGAAATCGGTTATAACAGCAGTATCAGGCACACCACCTCCGAGAGTTCGCCGAAATAAGGCGAAACGGCTGACTTCCGTTACAAAGTCGCAATGAGTGCATTTTTTTAATAATGAAGTTAAAAATAAAACTTCCGCACTAAACTAACTATTGGTCGGGTTCGAGAAGTAAGATTATTAATTAACTATCTTCACGTATTAAAAAAATGAAATTGGGTGGAACCACGAAGTTGAAATTATAACTGCGTCCCTTTTTGTGAGGGGTGCAGTTTTTTGTTTTGTTTAAAACTTTTATTGCAATTATTTCACTTTAGTTGATAAACGGCAGTGTTATCCACAAAAAGTTTTTGGTATGATTGTTCTTGTACAAAATAAAGCGGGCAACGCCCGCTGGAAATACGTGAAGATAGTCTTTTTAAGAAATAACTTCACGAACCCGACCGAGAATTTTATAAAATTTTTGGTATGACTGTTATTGCACTAAAAAAGTTGGTCAAAAACTTACGAACTAAATTAACTTTCGGTCGGGTAATAAAAGTTATGGATAAAACAAACTGTCTTCACGTGTTATAGAAAAAGGAGGTAAATAAAATGATAAATGTTGAACTTAAAGGCGGAGTTGTGAATCAGTATGAGGAAAATATCACACCTGCCGAAATCGCAAAATCAATAAGTATGGGTTTGTATAAATCCGCATGTGTATGTAAAATTAATTCGGTTGTTTCCGATTTGAGAACACCGCTTACGGAGGACTGTAAACTCGAAATTCTTACATTCGACGACGAGGACGGCAAAAAGGCTTTTTGGCACACAACTTCTCACGTGCTTGCTCAGGCTGTAAAACACTTGTACCCCAACTCTCACTTCGCAATAGGTCCTGCAATAGATAACGGCTTCTATTACGATTTCGAGGTTGAAAAGGCTTTTTCTCCCGAAGACCTCGAAGCTATCACTAAAGAGATGAAAGCTATTGTCAAGAGCGGTCTGGAGCTTGAACGCTTTGAACTTCCTCCGCAGGAAGCTATGGAACTTCTTGAAAGTATGAACGAACCTTACAAGGTTGAGCTTGCAAAGGAACACGCAGACAAGGGCGAGCATATCACTTTCTATAAGCAGGGCGACTTCACAGACCTTTGTGCAGGTCCTCACCTTATGAGCGTTGCACCGATTAAGGCTATCAAGCTTACAGCTTGTACGGGTGCATACTGGAGAGGTGACGCAACTAAAGCACAGCTTTGCAGAGTTTACGGTACGTCATTCCCGAAAGCGTCACAGCTTGAAGAACATCTCAAACAGCTTGAAGAAGCAAGAAAGAGAGATCATAACAAGCTCGGTCGAGAATTGGAGCTTTTCACAACCTCCGATGTAATCGGTCAGGGATTGCCTATTCTTCTTCCAAAGGGTGCAAGGGTTATTCAGCTTTTGCAGAGATTTGTTGAGGACGAGGAGCAGAAGAGGGGTTGGCTTCTCACAAAGACACCGTTTATGGCTAAGAGTGACTTGTACAAAATTTCGGGTCACTGGGACCATTATCAGGACGGTATGTTCGTTCTCGGCGATGAGAAAAAGGATAAAGAGGTTTTCGCTCTCCGTCCTATGACTTGTCCGTTCCAGTATCAGGCATATCTTAACAGACAGCGTTCTTACAGAGATTTGCCCCTCAGATACAACGAAACATCTACGCTTTTCAGAAACGAAGCAAGCGGCGAAATGCATGGTCTTATCCGTGTTCGTCAGTTTACAATCTCCGAGGGTCATTTGATGTGTCGTCCCGACCAGCTTGAAGACGAGTTCAAGAATTGTCTGGAGCTTACAACGTTTATGCTTAAAACTCTCGGTTTGTATGAAGATGTTTCCTATCGTTTCTCAAAATGGAATCCGAACGACAGAGAAAAGTATATCGGTACTCCCGAACAGTGGGACGAGGCTCAGGGTGTTATGGAGAAAATTCTCGATAAGCTTGAAATTCCGTATAAAATCGGTATCGGTGAAGCAGCTTTTTACGGTCCGAAGCTTGACATTCAGATTAAGAATGTTTTCGGTAAAGAAGATACTCTTATCACAATTCAGATTGACCAGATGCTTGCCGAAAAATTCGGTATGGAATATGTTGACCGTGACGGTGTGAAGAAGAATCCGTATATCATTCACAGAACGTCAATCGGCTGTTACGAGAGAACGCTTGCTCTCCTTATCGAGAAATATGCCGGTGCGTTCCCGATGTGGCTTGCACCTGTTCAGGTTAAGCTTCTGCCGATTGCAGACAGACATCTTGACTATATTTACGAGGTTAAGAAGAAGCTTGAAGCTCACGGCATTCGCTGCGAGGTTGACGACAGAAGCGAGAAAATCGGATATAAAATTCGTGAAGCACAGCTGGAGAAAGTTCCGTATATGCTGCTTTGCGGTGACAAGGATATTGAAGCAAATACTGTTTCGGTTCGTTCGAGAAAACAGGGTGACATAGGTGCAATGTCGGTTGAGGCGTACCTTGACATTATTTTGAAAGAGATTGAAACTAAGGCACTGTAAATTAATGCGTAATTATTTGGTTTTTGGTAATGGAAAATGGGTTTGCAATGGTGAAGTTGTTGAATTAATAAATGCGTAAAAAGCGTTTATTTTAGATGACTATACTCGAAAGCGTTAAGATTTAGCGACAATATTAAAAAAATCGAGATTTTTTAAAAACCCCTCCGTCAGCCTTGCGGCTGCCACCTCCCCTAAAAGGGGCGGCTTTTTGG
>CADCHW010000051.1 GCA_902801245.1 uncultured Ruminococcus sp. | reverse complement strand
TAAAAGCTAATCGAGTTAATGGTCATTGGTCTGTTGTTCCTGTTAAGCAATCTGTTTCTAAACTTTGTAATGACATGAATATTGATATTTCTGATTTATATTGTTTTGCGGTATGTAACGAATTACATACCCCCTAACTCAAAACGTTACAGGTTAAATGAATTTATAAATAAAATACGAATGGCAACTAGATACTCAAATGAACAGCTTTTTAAACTTGAAAAAGACTTAAATGAGTATTTATTGACTTTACCAGAATCTGAAAGAGATGAATTTGCAGATAGCGAATACGGTGAATCATTATATATGATATGTTCGGGAATAAGATATGAAGAGAGTAATAAAAACTAATTGTTCCAAACAAATTAAAGTAGTGTAATTTTGTGTTTGAGGTATAAATTTATCGGTGTAGGTAATTAAAATGAAAGTAAAATATATCGGTGCATATATTATTGCTCTGGAACATAATAAAATTTACGAAGTTATATCAATCGAAAAAGGTTGGTACAGAATAATGACGGAACTAGACGAAGATTACCTTTTTCCTCCGGAATACTTTGAAATAGTTGGAGAATAAGCATTAATGTATATTTTAATCAAAACAAATACATATGTAAATAAATTTAAAAACAAACACCTTGTATCATCAGAACCTTATTTCTTAATGATACAAGGTGTTTGTTAGCATTTAAATCTTTTCCGTGGATTTTGAATTCTTCACAGCCTGTTCAAGCAGCTTCAACATTTCGGTTTGCTCATTTTTATCAGCCATTCTGAATTCCAACAATGCTTCAATTTCTTGATCGGTCAACTTTACAATTTCACCGTTGAGTTCCGTTACAAAATCGTATATATCTGTTGTGGTGTTCATTTACATTCCTCCTGTACATAAATTAATTTTATATATTAAATTATACCATTAAATGTAAATAAAATCAACATTTATTTTAAATTTTTCTATCTGATTTTTTTAAAAATATAGTCTAATTTCGTCAAAATGAATTGTATAAATTTTCATTTTTTAAGTAGGAGTAGTTCTATAAAATAAAGAAAATGCCATAATTAAAAATACACGTATATTATTATATTTAAATATATCAATATTCTTTTTAACTTTTGTTTATTGTAATAACAGTATGACTAAAATGAGTAAGAAATATAAATTTTTAGTAGCAGCTCTTGTTAATTCCAAAAACATCATAAATTGAAAGTATTTCTATTGCATTATTCATTGCTTTTTGTGAAAAATTTCTTCTAATAAATTATATCATAGCTTGATAAAAAAATCAACACTTATTTTTAAATCATTTATCTGATTTATTTTAGAAATATAATTTAATTCGTCAAAAATTTGCGTGAATTTGTTCTTTTGCAGTTGAAACTCTAATAAATGACTAAAATTGTAGACAAATTTTATTTCTCAAAAGTATTAATATATTTTTTACTCATTGTACTTCAAAAGCAGTTCAATAAATTCAAGCACCATTTTCTTTTGCTTTTCATTGCAGAGATTAAGTTTAGAAAATATCTCGTCCTGCAAGTATGAGGACTGCAAGGTTGAACTGCCCGAAATAAAATCCGTTACCTCACATTCGAGTATATTTGCAATAACAGACATAGTGTCTAAGTTGACCTTGCATATTCCACGTTCGATTTGACTTATATATCCAACAGTCACATCTGCTTTTTCCGCAAGAACCTCCTGTGTCATATTTTTTGACTTGCGATGTTCCTTTATTCGTTTTCCGATTAGCTTGTAATCTATTCTCAAAAAAATCACCTCTATTATTATTTTCTTAGTTATAGCTAAAAATAACAGATGATAATACTAAAAATTTTAGTTATAGGTATTGATTTTAGAATAAAGATGTTGTATAATTATTAAAACGGTGTTTTTTTAATATGTGAAGACAGTCTTTTGTAGACTAAATTCATGAACCCGACCAATAGTTAGTTTGGTGAGGGAGTTTTAGGTTATTATAATATAGTGCTTATTTTTACATAGGTTAGGACTGCCTTGAATAATATTGTCTGCCGCAACAGACGGTTGCTTGTTTTATTTGGTGCAATAAAGTATAATTATCAGTGAGGTGATATTATGCAAACAAAAGATATTTTACTTGAATTGCGTACAAATAAAAAATTAACACAGGAAGAACTTGCACAAAAGCTTTTCGTTACAAGACAGGCAGTTTCACGCTGGGAGTCGGGCGAAACTACACCTAATACCGAAACATTAAAAATGCTTTCAAAAATATTCGGTGTATCAATCAATACTATTTTAGGTTCACCCCTGAAATTAACTTGTCAATGCTGTGGTATGCCTCTTGATAATAATTCAATCAGCAGAGAAACAGACGGTACTTTTAATGAAGAATACTGCAAATGGTGCTATGCCGAAGGTAAATTTGTTTATTCAAACATTGAAGAACTGATGAATTTTCTCACAGAGCATATGTCTAATGAGAATTTTCCGCCCGAGCAGGCTCGTGCCTATTTTTCCGAATTTTTGCCGAAGCTGAAACATTGGAACAAAGACTGATTTTTATGTGTTGTTTACCCGAAAATTTATAATTCTGTATTGTAAAAATAATCTTCCTGTATTATAATAAATGTGTGTATTTTTGGGTATTTAAATTCTTTAAAAGAATTTAAAATGCTCGGCTTTGAGATTGTTTCCAAACAGTAGTTACCCCTGTAGGCAGGCTTTCACAAAGCTAACGGAACAGCCGTGTGTGTTCCGTTAAGAAATAAAACGTTTGGTTTTGCAATTGTTTCCAAACAGTAGTTACCCTTGTATCATGCTTTTACAAATCCCACGCAACAGCCGTGTGTTTCGTGACGTTTTAAAAATACACAAGGTAAGGATTTTCGTTTGAAACTGAAATGCGAAAAATCCTGTTTGAGATAACGGACTTTTCTTACCGTTTTTATAATATGACTTCATATTTTAGGAGGTAACAATCTGTGATTCATGTAGACAATCTCAGAAAAGAATTTAAAAAGGTAAACAAAGAACCCGGTTTGAAAGGCAGCTTTAAGGCTCTTTTTAAACCAAACTACGAAATTGTAACCGCCGTTGACGGAATTTCCTTTGATGTTCCGAAAGGCGAAATTCTCGGATTTATCGGTCCCAACGGTGCAGGTAAATCTACTGTTATAAAAATGCTTACGGGGATTCTTACACCGACCTCGGGTCAATGTATTATCAATGAGCAAAACCCAACTCAGAACCGTAAGAAGTATGTGAAAGAAATCGGTGTTGTTTTCGGGCAGAGAACTCAGCTTTGGTGGGATTTGCCGCTTCGTGAAACATATGCCGTACTGAAAGAGATTTACGAGGTTGAGGAAAGCGAGTATAAAAAGCGTATGGAATTTCTCAACGAAGTTCTGGAGCTTGACGATTTTATTACAAGCCCTGTGCGAACCTTGTCGCTTGGTCAGCGTATGCGTGCCGATATAGCCGCTTCAATGCTTCATAATCCTAAGGTGCTTTTCCTTGACGAACCGACTATCGGTCTTGATGTTGTGGTTAAGGATAACATCAGAAAGGCAATTGAGAAAATTAATGCCGAGGAGCAGACTACCGTCATTTTGACAACCCACGATTTGGCGGATATCGAGCTTCTGTCAAAGCGTATTGTTATGATTGACAAGGGTAATAAGGTTTTTGACGGTAAGATTGCCGACCTGAAATCTAAGTACGGTCAGATGAGGGAGCTTGTTTTTATTCTTGAAAATATTAGGGATTTGGAAACGTTAGAGTATAAATCTCATTTCAATTTTAAGGACGATGACCTTAGCGTCACAAATGACGGTATTTCCGTCAAGGTTCGTTTTAACAGCAGTGTCGCACCTGTTGCGGATATGCTGTCGTATACACTGTCGAAAATTTCTGTGAAAGATATCAGTGTTAAAGATGCCGACATTGAGGAAATTATCCGCCGACTGTACAAACAGGAGGTTGATTTAAATGACTAAACGTCTGAAAATTTACATTCCGTTTATAAGTGCAGGTATTCAGGAAACAGCCACTTACAGAGTGGATTTGATTTTTTATCTTCTGGGTGATGTGCTTGCCTGTTTTGTATCATATTTTATATGGAAAGCCGTTTTTATTTCAAGTGAAAGCGAATTTCTTCACGGTTTTACTATGCCGCAGATGATAGTTTACATATTCCTTATGTTTCTTACATCACTGCTTATTTACAGTGACGGCACGTACAACATTGGCGAGGAAATCCGTGACGGCTCGATTGCTATGAGAATGTTAAAGCCCGTTAGCTATAATGCGACATTTTTGTTTCAGGAAATAGGAAATAAGCTTGTAACAAATGCGACTTTGATTATTCCGCTTGTTGCAGGGGTTGAAGTTGTCAGAACATATGTTACCGGAGAAATTCAGTTTAACGTATTACAGTTTGTGCTTTACCTTGTAAGCTGTGTAATGGCTTATCTGATTAACTTTTTCTTTAATATTTGTTTCGGCTTTATAGCTTTTATCATTAAGTATCTTTGGGGTGCGAATATGATGAAAAACTGCGTTGTCGGTTTTCTGTCCGGAGCAATAATTCCGCTTGCGTTTCTGCCCGATACTCTTGAAAAGGTATTTTTGTTTCTGCCGTTTTCGTCATTGAATTATACTCCCGTTATGATATATATGGGTATGTATAATTCATCGCAAACAGCGTTTTATCTCGGCTTGCAGCTGTTTTGGGTGCTGTTTTTCTGGGGACTTTCAAAGCTTCTCTGGAGCGGTGCGTCAAAGCGGTTGAGCGTACAAGGAGGTTAAAACTGTGAAACAGATTAAAAGAGCATTCAGAATGCACAGAATTTTTGTGGCTCAGGAGCTTAAACGAATGATGGAATACAAAGGTGATTTCATCATAGGCATTATCGGATTTCTGTTTGTGCAGGCTTCAAATCTGCTGTTCTTGACTTTGATTTTCAGTAATATTCCGAGCCTTATGGGTTGGGATTATACGCAGGTTGTATTTATATACGGATTTTCGCTGATACCAAAAGGCATAGACCATTTGTTTTTTGATAATCTTTGGTCGATAGGTCATTTTACCGTTCGCAAGGGTGATTTTGACAAATACCTTACACGCCCGATAAATACACTTTTTCACGTTATGGTGGAGAAACTGCAAATAGATGCTTTGGGTGAATTTTTAATGGGAGTTGCACTTGTATGTGTGACGTTGCCGAAGCTTCAAGTTGAGTGGAGTGTACTGAGAGTTGTGCTGATTTTGGCGGTGATTCCGTTTGCAACGCTGATTTACACCGGCATAAAAATCGCAACAGCAGCCATTGCATTCTGGACAAAAAAGAGCGGTAATATTACATATATGTTTTATATGGTAAATGATTTTGCTAAATACCCCGTGGGAATATATAACAGGGCAATTCAGACGATTATCACATATATTATTCCGTTTGCATTTACGGCTTTCTATCCGGCATACTTTTTCCTCACGGGAGAAAATCCGCTGTTCAATATAGGAATGACGGTTGTAATTTCGGTTGTTCTAATGTCAATAGGCATTTTGATTTGGAACAGGGGCATTAAAGCATACGAAAGTGCGGGAGCGTAAACGTTGTCTGCGACAACTCAAATAATAATGAATGAAGAATAAAGAAGAAATAATAATGGGCGGCTGTTCAATCAAGAACAGTCGCCTTAATTTTTGAAAAGTATTGACTATATGCACAATACATGCTATAATTATATTGAAGGGGGATATATAAAATGCCAATGAAACCTAAAGAAATGGAAAGGTTACTCGAAAAAAACGGTTTTATATTTCAAAGACAAAAAGGTTCGCATCGTGTGTTCTATAATCCCAAAACTAACAGAAGAGCCGTTGTTCCGATGCACGCTAAAGATTTAAAACTAGGTACAGAGCAAAAAATACTTAAAGATGCTGGTTTAAAATAAGATTTGTGAAAAAATTCATAGTTCTTGTTTACCTACAATATAATGATAGGGGGATTAAAATGGGAAATAAAATTTGTTATCCGGCGGTATTTCAAAAGGAAGATGTAGGCTATTCTGTATGGGTTCCGGATATTCAAGGCTGTGTTTCACAAGGTGATAACTTTGAAGACGCTGTTAAGTATATTACTGAAGCGATAGGAATTTGTATTGAAGATGATTTGGAACGTGGAATTAAACCGCCTGTTCCCTCAGTGCCGAATACAATTGAGCTTGAAGAAAATCAATTTGTTTCAGTGGTGATGTTTGACCCAATTGAGTATCAGAAAAAGTACAGTGCAAAATCGGTGAAGAAAACCTTAACAATTCCCGGTTGGCTTAATGCTATGTCCGAACACGAAAATATAAATTTTTCGGCAGTGCTGCAAGAAGCTTTAATGGAGAAATTACATTTGACAAATAATTTTTAAAATATTCAAGAAAATGGGCGGCTGTTCAATCAAGAACAGTCGCCTTATTTTTTGACAGAATTTAAGATTTCGTATTGAAAATTAACAAATGGTTAATCAATAATAAGACTTTTTATATTAAAATTAATATAAGCGTAATTTTTTTGAAAACAACTTATTTTAGTTTATATATAAAATATTTATATAAAGGAGTGCTTGTTATGCAAAATCCTTTTTTAAACAGAGTTTCCGATTCGGGTAAATCGGATTATTTGACTTCTACTTGTTCGGTGAACAGGATTCGTCTTGCAAAGCTCCCTGTTTATGGTGTTGACGATGAGATAGAGGGTTTGACGGTTAAGGAATTTTTTAGCACCAGACTTGTAATTGAAGAGATTAAAAAAAATGCAGATGCATTGAACATAGATTTGAATAAAGTTCAGGAGAAGAAGCTTCCAAGATTGCTTGCGAAACGTCTTGACGATGAGAACAAAGCCGCAGCGGAGGAGGCTCTTCGTATTACAATAAAGTTCGGTAATCGTCTTGGTTTGCTTTTCCTTGCTTTGAAAGAGGGCGACAAAGAGAACAGACGTGCTAGAGATGATTGGTCGGACGAACACTGGGATTATTGGGCTCAGATTAGTGATATTATCCTTGTCGGTGGTCTTGCCAGCGGTAAGCTGGGCGAGATTTTGAAACAGCAGGTTTATTATATATTTTCACTGAGAAATATTGTACCTTACAATATATACTTATACGACAATTCTTCCGATGTGGGAGTTCTCGGGTGTGCCACGCAAATTTCGGCAGCGGACGGTGTAAACATTGTTATGGACTTTGGTCAGACCAGCATTAAACGATGTTTTGTGACAAAGAACAGCGGTGAAATTACGGAAATTAAACCGCTGGATTCGTACCCCTCGAAGTATATGGATTGGGAGATGCCGAGCGAAGAAGAGAAGCTCCGTCAGGCAAAGAAGCTTCACAAGTACCTGATTAAGGCGATTGAGGACACCTACAACACCGCAAAGACATTCACGAAAACAGAGCCTAACAGCGAAATAGTCATCAGCATAGCGAGCTATGTGGTTGACGGTGCATTGAATGCGGAAAGAAGCGGATATGCAAAGCTTTGTTCGCTGGGGTCAAACTATGCGGAGTGTCTGTGGTGGGATTTATCGGGTAGGCTTAGAAAAGATGTTATTGTGAAGCTTATTCACGACGGCACGGCAATGGCTTTGAATTTCAGCGACAGAAAGAACACGGTTTGTTTATCGCTGGGGTCTTATTTCGGGGTTGGTTTTCCTGAAACTAAATTGGTTTTTCCTTTTAACTGATTTCAATTTTTGACAAATTATTCATCAAAAATATGTTAAAATTATTCCTAATAGCGACTATCAAAAAATATAGCGAGGTGCGAATAATTTGACAATTATTGATTTGAGAGATATTCTTTTTAATCGGCGGATTGAAATTATTGAAATAACCGACAGCTGTGTGTATTATGCCGAGGAATTAAGAGTGAATGATATCGATACTGTCTATGTTTACTGCTATGATTTTTCTTTGAACACCGAAAATATTATTTCTTATTTCTCGTTTGAAGACGATACATATTTACAGCATTACTTTATTTGCAATGATAGTATAATTGTTTTGTTTGAGAATGACGGCAGCAGAGTTTGGATAATCAAAATCGATAAGAATACCAACAATGAAGTATTGCGTAAGAGAGTACCTCTAATCGGAAGATACTTTGATTGTACTCTTATTGACGATAATAATATCATTATCTACACAAAAGCCGATAATGAGTACCGTGAGATTTTCGACAGGTGTCTTGAAGAAACAGGCTTTGATATGCTTGCCAATCTTTACGACCTCCGAATGAGCTACCGCTACTTTATCAGGGATTTAAAAACGGCGGTTCTTGTAAAGGATAATATGCACAGGTTCACCGATTCAAAGGGTACTATGCGTATGATACTTTGTGACCCGTACTGTGAAAGCGAGATTGAAAAGGAGAAGCTTTCCGAAACTCCGAGTGGTGTTATCGAGGATATCCGAGATAATATCTGGGAAATTTCCAAGAGTAAATTTTTGGACGGAGTGAAGAACGACCGTGAGAAAATCGCCTTGAAACGCATTGCAAGTGCAGGTGCGGAGGGATTTGTCCGTTATGAATGTACTTGCGGTGACGGTATTATTTTCAGGGCGAAAATTTTCACGACGGGCAGAGAGCAGTTTTTTGAGATGTCAACGGCGAGCGGTGATGTCAAGCCGATTTGCAGAGTTCGTGAAAAGAACGATATGGCTAGATATTTCACTGATACCGACAACGGCAGAATATATTATACCACCCGTGACCGTGAAAATATTACTCTGTCAGGTGAGATAAACAGCAGTGCGGAGATTACATATCCGTATTCAATTGGTCAAATGATTGGCTGTATTGACGACAGATTTGTCATAGCAGACAGTTCAAGGAGCTATAACGAGCCGCTGACATCTGTTTATGACGGCAAGCTTGACTTGACCGATACTTACAGAGCAAGAGTTAAAATTAAAAATAATATTTTGGTACTGTATTGAGAGTGAGAGATAATGACAATAAAAGAAATTCTTGAAAACATATACGGAATCACTGAAGAACAGGGATTATCCGAGGACGATATAAAATATTTTGAAAATCGTTTCGGAAAAATCCCCGATACCTTGAAAGAGTTTTATCTTCTCTGCGGAAATAATCTTAAAGTAAGCAGTTACAATCAAGATTGGTGGTTTTTGCCCGAGCATTATAAAAAATGGAAGTGGCTTGAAAACTCTAAGGATTTCTTGATTTTAAACGAAAATCAAGCTGTATGCTATGCATTCATCAGGGAGTGCGATTTGGGGCAGGCGAATCCGCCTGTGTATGTTTCGTTTGACGAGGACAAACAGCCTAAACTTTGTGCGAACTCCGTTGACGAATTTGTTAAAGCGTTTTTGATTTACGAGGGTTCTTTCGGTATGCCGTATTTCAGCGAGAATTTTTATTTCATAAGCGAGGAAGATTTCGATTTTATCAAAAACAATTTCAAGGAGTATAAATTTAAAGTCGCAAATTGGATGACAGACGGGGTAATCAAATTTTTCTATGATACACCCGACAGCGTGATTTGTGTTTTCGGTGACGATTTGCAAATGCACTTCAGTGCGAGAAACAAGGGAACGTTTGACAGGCTTGAAGAATTGCTCGGAGATATGGGCGAATAAGGAGGTTATACATAAAATGTATAAGGATATTGAAAAATGGATTGACAATGTTGATTTGGAAAATATCCCGAAAGAGGTAAAGGGAATTTGCTTTAACCTTTACGAGGATAAAGTCGGAAGTGCATGGTCAATGGAGATTGTCGGCACGGAGCGTTTTGACGTTGACGATGAAGACTGGGCTTGCGATGAAGTGACTACCTTTGACACAAGAGATAATCCTTATGAATTTGAGAGGGAAAGTTTTTGGGAGGATATTTTGAACGGGTTTGTGTCTGCTCTTAAAGAATATCTTGAAAAAGGCAAGTATGCCGATACTCTGAAAAGTGTTGAGGGTGTTGGCGTCGGCTTTGTAGAGGGAGATATAGAGATTCTGTTTTTGAAATAACGGGTAATTATGACAGTTGAAAATAGGGAGATTTACAATGACGGAGGAACAGCAGAAAAAGACGGAGGAACAGCAGAAAAAACTTTCAAGACTGAAAGCAAAAAATAAAGAAAGACTTTATTCGGAAAAAGTTCTGAAAATCAAAAACGAAATCTACAGCGAAATCCCCGACTTTGACAATTATTTCAGATTTTCAACCGATAAAGAAAATAAAATGTTTTGCGACTTTATGAGTAAAATTCCCGCACTCACTCCGTCACGTCCCGATTTTGAGAAGCTGCCGTATTGTAATAATTTGCTGTTTGAGGATTTGAAGAATAACAACAATAGGGTGTGGCTTGTGTTTACAAGCGGAAGCGAGGGTATATTTGACGTTAATGTTTTCGGAAAGATATCCGATTTTATGAGATACTATTATGAATGGGAATTTCTTTCACCCGAGGTTATGTTTGTATTTGAAGATATGAACAGATTTATATTTATCGATGACGAATGCACAGCTTTTGAAAGCTGCTTAAAAAAGGATTAAGAAAGTAATTTTTACAAGAGGTAAATCGGATAATATGATTACAACAAAAATTTTAGCCGAAAGTCAAAACTATAAAATAGTCAGTGAATATGAGTACGTGAATTTGATTTTCAAAAATTCCGACAAAGAAGTACAGATAGGTCATTTCTACGGCGACCCGGAGGGTGCGTTCATTGACGTACACGAAAAATACTGTGTGATGTACGGCTGCGGCGTGATTGTATATTTTTTGAACGACCCGTTTGAAAAATATTGGTATTGCAAAAGTACTAAGCAGTGGGTTGAATACGGAAGAGAGCCGCAAAATATTTTGTGGGTAAGGAATTGTATTCCCAATTTGATACAAAATTATCCCGAGGGAGATTATGATAAAATTCTGTGGGTTGAATATGCTCACCAAATTGACGATAACAGCTTTGAAATCGTAACCGAAAACGGAAACACTGATATTATTAAATTATTTTAGAGAATTTTTATAATTAATTCGATTGTATTTTTAAAGTAAAATTCCGCTGAAATTCACGCACATTGCTTTAAAATTTACAAAAAATTCTTGTGAAAAACCGTGTTTTATATAGAATTGTCACCACAACTGTGTAACAAATTGTAAAATCGTAAATAATCACAAAATAAATTTTAAAATTTTGTGTTGAAATTGTGTAAAATATCTTGAAAAATTTTTTTGTTTTTGGTATTATATAATTAGGTAAAAAATTGAAGCCTTTATGGTTTATTTTTCAAAAATTTTGGGAGTGGGATATAGTATATCCCGAACCTGCCAATGCAGCCAATTTGACCGCATTGACGTTGCCCGTAGGGCAGATTTCATTGAAAAGCGGTTTAGTCATTAAGCCGCACGGCAAAATTTCAAACGGTGTTATTTTTACTTTTAAATAACATTGTCGCAAAGGAGAGAAAATTCTATGATAGACAGCATCGTTCAGGGTCTTTTGGATGACTTTCATTCCGGCAGCAGTGCAAGAGCTTACGACTTGTTGGGAGCACATAGGTCGTATATGTTCGGTCAGCTCGGAGTAGTGTTCCGTGTGTGGGCACCAAATGCAGCCGCTGTGTCCGTTGTAGGTGACTTCAATTATTGGAATCCGGAAGCCAATCCTATGGGTAAACTCAGTGACGCAGGTGTTTGGGAATGCTTTATTCCGAATGTTGTCGGTGAGTTCGATAATTACAAGTACTGCATCGATACTCAATGGGGTGAAAGACTTTACAAATGCGACCCTTACGCTTTCTACTTTGAAACACGTCCGCAAAATTCCTCAAAGTTCTATGATATAGAGGGTTTCGACTGGAACGACGACGAGTGGATTAATAAGAAAAAGCCGAATCAGCGTTACGAAGACCCGGTGAATGTGTATGAGGTTCACGCAGGCTCTTGGAGAAAATCCGAGAACGGCGAATTTATAAGCTACGTTGAGCTTGCCGATAAGCTTATCCCGTATGTTGCCGAAATGGGTTATACTCATATTGAGTTTATGCCGATTACGGAGTACCCCTATGACGGCTCATGGGGCTATCAGGTTACGGGTTACTATGCTCCAACCTCACGCTACGGCACTCCGCATGATTTTATGTATCTTGTGGATAAGGCTCATCAATACGGTCTTGGTGTTATTCTTGACTGGGTTCCCGCTCATTTCCCGAAAGATGCCCACGGTCTTGTAAGATTTGACGGCACTTGCTGCTATGAGTATGAAGATTGGCGAAAGGGCGAGCATAAGGAGTGGGGTACTCTTGTTTACAATTTCAGCCGCTATGAGGTTATCAGCTTTTTGATTTCAAGTGCTATGTTCTGGATGGATAAGTACCACGTTGACGGAATACGTGTTGACGCTGTTGCTTCAATGCTTTACCTCGACTACAACCGCAAGGACGGCGAATGGGTTCCGAACATTCTGGGTGGAAAGGAAAATATGGAGGCTATTGAGTTCGTCAAAAAGCTAAACAGCACCTGCAAAAGACTTTTCCCGGGCAACCTTATGATTGCCGAGGAGTCAACGGCATTCCCGATGGTTTCACGTCCTACGGATTCGGGCGGTCTTGGTTTCAGCTACAAATGGAATATGGGCTGGATGAACGATATGTTAAGGTATCTGTCGCTTGACCCGATTTACCGTCCGTATCATCACGACAATTTGACATTCTCGCTTATCTATGCTTTCAGTGAAAACTTTATGCTGCCGATAAGCCATGACGAGGTTGTTTACGGCAAATGTTCGCTTATTAACAAAATGCCCGGCGACTACGATATGAAATTCGCAGGGGTCAGAACATTCATAGGCTATATGATGTCGCACCCCGGCAAGAAGCTCACGTTTATGGGTACCGAGATAGGTCAGTTTGACGAGTGGAATTTCGAGAAAGAAATCAGCTGGTCGGTTCTCGATTATGAACGTCATCAGCAGCTTCAAAAATTCTTCAAGGATATTAACTACTTCTACAGAGAAAATCCGCCGCTTTACGAGGTCGATTCTTCTTGGGAGGGTTTCCAGTGGATTTGTCACAGCGACTATCAGCATTCAATTCTTCTTTTCAGACGTATCGACAAGCAGGGCAACGAGATTATTTGCGTATGCAATTTCCAGCCTATGCTTCGTGAGAATTATATTATAGGTGTTCCGTATGCGGGAACTTATGCCGAAGTGTTCACCACAGATGCGGAAGAGTACGGCGGCAGCGGATTCACCAACGGCACGGAGATTAAGTCCAAGAAAAAGGCTTGCCATAATATGGATAATTCTATTACAGTTACAATTCCGCCTTTGTCGGTGATGTACTTCAAATGTACCAAGAAAACCGCACCGAGAAAGAAAGCGGAAAAGGTTGAAGTAGAGGATAAGATTGCGGTTGCTGCGAAGAAGTCTTCAAGGAAGTCTTCATCTAAGAAGCTTAAAGCCGAGGAAGAAGCACCGAAGCCGGAAGAAAAGCCGAAGAAGAAATCGACAAAGAAAGCCGATAAAACAGAGGTTGCCGAAAAGCCGGCAGAGGAGAAAATTCCCGAAGTAGCGGCTGCGGAAGAAGCTCCGAAAGCGAAGGAGAAGCCGAAGAAGAAATCGACAAAGAAAGCCGATAAAACAGAGGTTGCCGAAAAGCCTAAAGAGAAGAAAACTCCCGAAGTGACGGTTGAGAAAGAAACTCCGAAAGCGGAGGAGAAGCCGAAGAAGAAATCGACAAAGAAAGCCGATAAAACAGAGGTTGCCGAAAAGCCGGAAGAGGAGAAAACTCCCGAAGTGACGGTTGAGAAAGAAGCTCCGAAAGCGGAGGAGAAGCCGAAGAAGAAATCGACAAAGAAAGCTGATAAAACAGAGGTTGCCGAAAAGCCGGAAGAGGAGAAAACTCCCGAAGTGACAGCAGCGGAAGAAGCTCCGAAGCCGGAGGAGAAGCCGAAGAAGAAATCGACAAAGAAAGCCGATAAAACAGAGGT
>CADCHW010000050.1 GCA_902801245.1 uncultured Ruminococcus sp. | reverse complement strand
GTTAATGCAAATCAAACTTCCGACTATCAATAATAATCACGCATTAACCTATGGTTTTGTAACATTCCTCACAAACATTCGGATCTATTTTTGACATCTCGCTGCCCTTTAAATTTTTCCTCTTGCAATCAACGCAGTCAAAAACAGGGTCGTCACAAGACACAAAATAATCATCACAGTATCCGCATTTAACCCACGGTCTTACATCTGTTATCGAAAATCCGCCTCCGCACGTGGGACAATTCTGCGTTACACAAGGTAAACCTGTATTCGGGGTACGGTTGCATACCGCACATTCCACGTTTTCAAGATGAACAAATGTACAGTCGGGGCATATCACATAACCGTTCTTTGACAAAATAACCGGTTCGGGAGTTGGTTCGGGTTCGGGTCTGCTGCTGACGTTCTTAAGATTGTATTTGTCGTCATTATCTTTCTTACTGTCTTTTTTAATGATAAAATCATCTTTACCCGAGGACGAGCCTTTAGATGATGAACTTTTGGACGAAGAACTCTTCGAGGACGAACTCTTGGAGGAAGAACTCTCCGAAGAAGAGCTTTCCGAGGACGAACTCTTCGAGCTTGTTGTAAATTTATCCGTATCCGATACGGTTGAACTGCTGTTCGGCTGTGATTTTGAAACTATATCGTCATATGTCGGAACATACACAGATGTCGAACCTCCGCCGCTTGATGTTGAATTGCAGCCGCAGAGCAAAATCGCCAAAACAAGCACTGCACAGGATAAAAACTTCTTCATAAATATTACATCTCCGTTTCCAATATTTGTATAAATTATACAACAAAAATCGGCACTTGTCAAACTTATGGGAGAATTATTCGTATTTTCGGTAAAATCATTATCTGTCGCAAATTCCGCACAAGCCATAACCCTGACTTTCGATTATATCCTTAGCTTCTTTCAGACTATCCGCTTCAATATCCGTATCCATACGTTTTTCCTCGGCAAGCTTTTTCACGGCACTGCATTCTTTTGTATGATACTTTTTTGTGGCAATGTTTAAAATAAAATGGAATACCGACTTTCCCTCTTCGTTTTCGATGACAAGCTTCTGTTCACTGTCGGCATCATCGACAAGCTGATTTTCTTCTTCCGATTCGGGAACATCGGTTTCGTCATTATCTTCCTTAACCGTGAAATTTTCGGACTTCGGTTCAAACGCAAACGCAGACGGAACATCATCATCTTCGTTATTCATAAATGAAAACTTAGGCTGTTTTACAGAAGTCATTTTAACGGCAACAGAGGCTATTAAAATTATCAGCAGCCAAAACCACGGCTTTTTATGTATTGACTTTTTGCTTTTACCCGATATTCCGATATTATCGTCCGAACCGAATGTTACAGAGATTTTCAATATTTTCACTTCCTTATTATTTTTCCTAATTTTCCAACTCTTCAAGCACCGAACTCACAAGCTCCCACTCCTCGTAAAGCTTCTCCAATTCCAGATTAAGACGTTCAAGCTCGTTTGTAAACTCCAAAAGCTTTTCATAATTGTTAAGTGCTTCTTCACTCTGCATAAGTTCCTGAGCTTCCTCGATTTCCTTTTCCGTTTCCACTATGCTGTCTTCACAGCGTTTCAAACGTGTCTTAGCCTTTCTGATGTTGGACTGCTTCTCCTTTTTCAGATTGTAGTCATTGGGTTTCTTTCCGTTTGAGGTTTTCTTTTCCGCTTCCTTAAAGATACCCTTGTCAAAGCTTTCGTTAGTTTTTTCAAGATAGTAGTCGTAATTTCCAAGATACTCTTTAACGCCGTCCTTATTCAGTACAAGTATTCTGTCGGCAAGCTTGTTAATAAAATATCTGTCATGCGATATAATTAACATAGTTCCCGTATACTCTTTCAATGTTTGCTCCAACTGTTCTCTAAATCCTGTGTCAAGGTGGTTTGTAGGCTCGTCAAGAAGTAAAAAGTTCGCACCCTTAAGCATAAGTTTCAGAAGAGCAATCCTCGCACGTTCGCCGCCGCTCATTTCTCTAAGCTGTCTGAAAACGTTGTCGCCTTTGAAAAGAAATCTTCCCAAAGCCGTTCTTACCTCCGTTTCGGTAAGATACGGAAACTCGTCCCAGACATCGTTAATCGCCGACTTTTCAAGATTCAGGTTACTCTGTACCTGGTCAAAATATCCTACCTCAACATTTGCCCCCAGCGTCACACTGCCGTAATCCTGCTCGTAAATTCTCTGAATGATTTTAAATAGGGTAGTCTTTCCGCAGCCGTTTTCTCCGAGAATAAATACTCTCTCGCCACGTCTTATGTGAATATTAACATCGTCAAAAAGTCTTTTATTTCCGAAAGACTTCGATAAATTCTCACAAATAAGCACATCATTACCGCTCTCGCATTTGGGAGTAAAATTAAAATGCACCTGTTCAAGCTCCTTATCGGGAGTAACAAGCTCCTCTTTCAGTCTGTCAATCTGTTTTTGCTTGCTTGCGGCTGTTATAAAATTTCTCTCTCTGCCCCAACGCTTCTGCTGCTCAACAATGCCCTCTATTCGTGAAATTTCCTTTATTTGATTTTCATACTGCTGTTCGATGATTTCCTGTTGTTTACGCTTTTTCTCCATAAACACGGAGTAATTTCCTATGTACATCTGTGACTTGCCGTGTTCGATTTCAAGGGTTTTGTTAGTCACAGAATCGAGAAAATATCTGTCGTGCGATACTACAAGCACAGTACCCCGATACTCTTTAACGAAACTCTCCAACCAATTCACGGCGGAAATATCGAGGTGGTTTGTAGGCTCGTCGAGAAGAAGAATATCCGCACCGCTGAGAAGAAGCTTTGCAAGCGAAAGCTTCGACCGCTGACCGCCGCTTAATCTTTCCGTAAGCATATAAAATTCATCGTCGGTAAAACCCAGACCATTCAAAGCGGCTCTTGTACGGCTGACATAAGTAAGACCTCCGAGCATTTCAAAGCGTTCACGGATTTTAAACTGTTCGGCAACAAGCTCGTCTGTATCGCCGATGTTATTCTCAATGAGAAATGCTATCTCGTCAAGTCTTTTTTCGTCCTTAATGAGTGGTTCAAACACGCTCAGAAGCTCATTGTAAACCGTTCTGTCGGGTGTGGAGCAGCTGTGCTGTTCCATATAGCCGAACGTGAGATTTTTCTCCTTTGAAATGCCGCCGCCCGAGGGGTCAAGCTGACCTGTGATTATTTTAAAAAGAGTGGTTTTGCCGACACCGTTCGCTCCGATTAATCCGACTTTATCACCCTTTTCAAGATGAAATGATATATTTTCAAAAAGCTTTCTTTCAACGAATGTTTTTGAAAGATTGCTGACAGTCAAAACAGCCATAAAATTTATACCTCTTTTTTAACACGTGCAGATAGTTATACTCAAAATCTAAAAGAATTAGCATTTTAAAGTTTGGTCAAGCTTTTCAAAGCTTGCGGGGTGCAGGGGCGCTTGCGGGGTGCAGGGGCAGAGCCCTGCTCGCTGACGAAATCAACTTGCAAAGAAAAGCAAACTACCCTCAGCGAAACTAAATAAACCTTCTGTAAAAGATAAATTAAATCAACCCTAAAAATAATATCTTTCGCTTAAAACCAAAACAGGCAACAGCGTAGCGAATTGCCGGTCGAACAAAGAAAAGTGCTAAATCTTAACGCTTTCGAGTATATCTTATTCGTGACTTCACATGTTTTCTGCGGACATTGTCCGCCCCTACCGATAGTTTGTTTTAATCGGGAGTTTTTAACCGACTTTAATCAATATCCAATAATATACAGCATTGTAAAACACATAATATGATATACGTTCAAAAGCAAATATATCGTCACACCGAAAAGAGCAATATTATTTGACACAAGAATCTGTCTGCTGTCTGCGTCATTAACTTTTGAAAGAGCAAAAGCTATGAACATCAGCGGAAGAAGAATCTTCACCGCAAAACCCAAAAACGGACTTGCAATCACGTTACGCATAAGCGGATTAGCCTCTTCAAAGCAGCCTGTAGACAGCAAAGCAAGCGTACAAATCCAATCGGACATATTTAACATAAAGAGCAGAAACAATCTTTTCTTTGTGCAAAGAACAGTATCATTTTTGAGAATATTCACAAAATCACCTCATAAAGGATTATTCCCCGACAAGGTGAGGATTATTTATATTTTAACATAAATATTATAATAATTCCCATCGGATAACTCCGGTGGGAATGTTTTTAAGCACTTTTCTCGTTTCACCTTTCACTATTCACTAAAAACCGTGAATTTATACAACTTTAAGGGAGCAGGAAATTCCCGAATTTCAAATCTTTATATCCATTTTAATACTAACATTTTCGTACTGTTTTGTCAATAGTTTTTCAAAAAAATACTCACTTGGTCGAAGCAGAAAGATAATTGTTGTAAACGTGCAAACAAATTCAATTCACATTAAACTTTAGGAAATAATATATTATTAGCAAGAAATAAATTGGATATTATTATTTTAAAAGCATTAAGATAATAAAAAAATAAAAAAAACAGTAAAAAGTTAAGAATAGTTTATTGACGTTTGAAGAATTTTGTAGTATCATTAATCTGATTTTATATGCAAACTTGACGGCGGACAACGTTCGCCGGACAGAGTCGAAGGTGCAGCATTTTCTAAAATTCTACTCAGTTACACTTATTTCACTTTGGTTTATAACAGGTACAGGTTAAAACAAACTATCTCCACGTATTAAAAAAGGATTGTGTATTTTTTATGAAGATAATTATTGTGGGCTGCGGCAAGGTCGGTAGGACTATTGCCGAACAGCTGAACGAAGAAAAACATGATATAAAGGTAATAGACATTAAGGAATCCGTTATAACAAGACTTACGGATAAGCTTGATATTATGGGTATCGACGGTGACGGTGCAAGCCGTGCAACCCTATTGGAAGCGGACGTTTCAAATGCCGATTTGATTATCGCCGTTACAGGTGCGGACGAATTGAATTTGTATATCTGTCTTCTCGCCCACTTCTGCGGTGCAAAGAACACCATTGCCCGTGTGAGAAAGCCTGTGTATCACAAGGATTTACTGGAATGCGGCAATTTGACCAAATCTCTCGGTCTTACCCGTCTTATCAATCCCGAGCATATCGCCGCAAGCGAAATCAGTCGGCTTGTAAGCTTTCCGTCTGCTATCGAAGTCGATTCTTTCGCCGGTAAAAGCGTTGAAATTTATACGTTCAAACTTAACCCCGATTCGGCTCTTGTCGGCAAGAAAATTTCCGAGCTGACATTGTTCAAAGGCAATATCAGAATATGCGATGTTGAACGTGACGACAAGGTTTATATCCCCGGCGGTGATTTCACCCTCTCGCCGAATGACAAGGTTTCCGTCATTGCAACACCGAACATCGCAACCAAGTTTTTTAAGAAAATTAAAAGCAGCATCATTAAGGCTAAGGACGTTATGATTATCGGCGGAAGCCGAACTGCCTTTTACCTTGCCGAAGAGCTTTGCGGAAACGGCATTAACGTTAAAATTATAGAGAAAAGCGAGGAACGCTGTGCCGAGCTTTGCGACCTCCTCCCCGACGCTATGATTATAAGAGGCGACGGAATGAATCAGGATTTGCTGAGGAACGAGGGCATAGATAAAATGGATGCCGTTGTCACTCTTATGGATCTTGACGAGGAAAATATTATGCTTTCTCTTTACGCACGTCAAAAAGGCAATGCAAGGTGTATTACAAAAATCGACAGAATTGTTTTCGATAATATCGTTGATACTCTCCCCCTTGACAGCTTTGTCCGCCCGAGAGAGCTTACCGCCGAGCATATAATGTCTTATGTCCGTGCCGTTAAGAATTCCGAGGGAAGTAACGTTGAATCGCTTTACAAGCTGAATAACGGCAAAACAGAGGCACTCGAATTCAAAGTAACTTCCGACAGCAGAGTTATATCGAAGCCTTTAAGCGAACTAAAATTCAAAAGTGATTTGCAAGTTGCATGTATCACTAGAAAGCGTAAGATTATTATTCCAAAGGGTGATGATACCATAGAACCCGGTGACAATGTAATTATAGTTACCACTCACCACGGTTTGCAGGATTTGGACGATATTTTAGAAGATTAACAAATGGAGTGGTATTGTGAAAAAGAGCCTTGTAAGCTATGTTCTGGGCTGGGTATTGGTAGTTCTGGGTGCAATGCTGATACCGCCTATGGTTATTGCTTTAATATACAGAGAAACAGATTATATTTATTTTGGATTGGTAGCTGTGAGCTGTCTTCTTTTTGGATTGATAGCAACACGCTTTAAGCCCAAGAATGCACAAATGAACGCAAGAGAGGGTTTTATTGCCTGTTCGCTTACGTGGATTTTAATGAGCGTTATCGGCTGTATGCCGTTCTGGATTAGCGGACAGATTCCTAGATTTATAGACGCTTTGTTTGAGTCCGTGTCGGGATTCACCACAACGGGTGCTACAATTATGGGCACTGACCGACAGATTGAAGACCTCAGCAAATGTATGCTTTTCTGGAGAAGCTTCACAAACTGGGCAGGCGGTATGGGTATTCTTGTTTTCTTGCTTGCGGTGATAACGCCTTTAAGCGGTCAATCAAATATGTACCTTATGAAAGCCGAAAGCCCCGGACCCGTTGTGTCAAAGCTTATTCCGAAGCTCAGAGGAACGGCTAGTTTACTCTACATCATTTATGCCGTTTTAACGGCAATTGAGTTTCTGATACTTTTAATCAGCGGTATGAACTGGTTTGAAGCACTGACTGTTTCGTTCTCAACTGCCGGCACAGGCGGTTTATCAGTACGAAACGAGGGTATTATGGCATATGACGGTCATTACTTTTGGCAAGCTGTTATAACTGCGTTTATGTTTATTTTTGCGGTTAATTTCAGCATATACTATTTGATAATTATAAAGAAATTCAAGCAGATTACAAAAATAGAAGAACTCCGCTGGTACTTCGGCATTTACTTTATTGCAGTTCTGGCAATCGGAATTGACCTTATGATTGAGGGTAATATGAATTCACAGCTTGACATCTGGCATCACACAGCTTTTCAGGTAGGAACATTTATTTCATCAACAGGCTTTGCAACGTACGACTTTGATACATGGCCCGAGTTCTCAAAAATGATACTGCTTGTAGTAGCGTTTATCGGTGCTTGTGCGGGAAGTACAGGAGGCGGATTCAAAGTAAGCCGAATTATTATACTTGTAAAATCGGCTATAAAAGAATTCGGAACTACTCTCCACCCCAACTCCGTAAAAACTATGAAGATTGACGGCAAGGCTGTTAAACCCGAAACTATTCGTTCTGTGCATTCTTATTTGAGTATTTTTATTTTTATTTATCTCATATCGGTGCTTATTATTTCCGTTGACGGATTCGACTTTGAAACGAACTTTACGGCTGTTCTGGCAACTATCAACAATATGGGTCCCGGACTTAATCTGGTAGGTCCAACAAAGAATTTTTATGATTATTCGATAGTTTCAAAGCTTGTTCTGATTTTCGATATGCTCGCCGGAAGACTGGAACTTTTACCGATTTTGTTCCTGTTTGACAAATCCTGCTGGAAGTCGAAATAATGCGTAATTATACTCAAAATCTAAAGGATTTAGCATTTTAAAGTTTGGTCAAGCTTTTCAAAGCTTGCGGGGTGCAGGGGCAGAGCCCCGCTCGCTGACGTAACAAATTATTGTAGAAAAATAAATTACCCTCAGCGAAACTAAACAAACTAGCAACAGTAGCAACAGCAAACAACAAAAGCACTTCTCAAAACAATATCTTTCCATAAAAACCAAAACAGGCAACAGCGTAGCGAATTGCCGGTCTAAGAAAGAAAAATGCTAAATCTTACTGCTCTTTAGTATACTTTGACAGACGAAAGATTTATTTATCGGCGGCGGTTATTGATAATCGAAAGTTTATTGATTTAATAGTATTTTAACAGACGGCAATTTGAATTGCTGTCTGTTTTTTTATATAAAAAATATGCCCTTAAAGCATAGGCTTCAAAGGCATAGTCAAAAATTATATTTTAATCAAATTGAGAAACAGTTTTTACATCTCCGGTTTCCTTATCGTAGAAAGTGTAAAATACAATCGCAGAAGATATACCGAGTTTATTGTAATCTTTTTCAAGCTGTCCGATAAAAATCATAGGCTTACCGTCATTGAACTGCCAATCCGACGATTGAATCCAGTCGGGATATACTCCGTTAAGTGCGACAAAATCCTGCTGTACTCTTTCCGATAAAGCTTTAAAAAGCTCACTGCCGTTAAGAGTTTTAAATTCATCAAGCAGACTTAAGAAATATTTCTCACTCTCAAAGCTTGAAATCGGGTCAAATTCATACTCCGAACCCAAATCGTACAGAAATTGTAAAATATCCTCGGGAATATCCGTTTCAAACTCAACCATTATTTTCGACCTTCTATCTACTTGCCAAGAAAGACCAACTTCCGACCATTCACAATTACACATTACACATTACACATTATAAATTCCGCATTGTTAAAATGTAGGAATATGAAATGGGAAGTATAAAAGCAATCAAAACAAGCTGTGCAATTGCAATACAGTTTGGAATGTTATTTGATATTACAAGCGACCAAGCGGAAAGACAAACTCCGAACATACCCGAAAGCAGACCGGCATACAAAGAGAACCTGTTTGCTCTTTTGCGAATCGGTTCGTTGTTATCAAGCCATTTGAGGTGTATTCCGCTAATCGAGGTTGAAGAGGAATTGGCATACAGACTTGTCATAAAAATTGTTGCTGCACTCAGCATAATAACAATAATCGACGGCAGAATAACACTGATGTTTTCGATATTATTCAGAGAGATACCGGTCATCACCCAGCTTATTATAGCAAAAAACCAGATACTTATCATAGCTATATTATCTTTATGAGGTGTGTTTCCGTTAAGGATTTCGTCAATAGCATTGGTGGGGTTTTCTTCATCGTTTTTTTGTTCCGGGGCAGTTTTTGATTTTTTCGACACTTTCTCGGAAATAAGAAGCGAACCGGAGATAATAAGAGGTATTGCCACAAAAAGCAGGTAACACCATTTACTGCCGTGAGCTGCTGCCGCTCCCAAAAAATCATACAGTACAATTACCCGGCTCGGCATAAATATTCCTATTACCAAGGCATTCAAGACAGCGTTCACACCCGACAGGGTAAACATTAATTTTCTCAAACAAATCACCGTCCTTATTTTTATAATAAGAATTTCCAAAATTGAAACTTTTCTGTTTTAAAACTTTTACATTTTAATTATACCAGTTATTCCCCCACTTGTCAACCTGGCGGCGGACAACGTCCGCAGGA
Organism: uncultured Ruminococcus sp.; assembly: GCA_902801245.1. GTDB lineage: Bacteria > Bacillota > Clostridia > Oscillospirales > Acutalibacteraceae > RUG592. The sequence continues at coordinate 14,666 of CADCHW010000050.1, read as the reverse complement.
AACACGCACATACTTTTATTATTAACGGTAGTTTTTATACTGCATACTACCGCCCCAAAATTTATTTATCTAGTAATTATTCCCTATGAAAAAGTCCGTTTGTGTAAATTGTAATACTCAAAAAATTTAATAAAGTAACCTAAAAACTTTATCATTAATAAATCTTCGATCCAGTTCGTGAGGTTAAGCTGAAAAGGACTATCTTAATGTGCGAAAAAATACACAAAAAAATAGGTAACGGTTTCGTAATATCTTTTAAAAAATTTTTTGGATAGACTTGATTAAATCGACATAATATGATAAAATAAGATACGAGTGAAAAAGTCCTCCGATTCTTTAAGCGGAGGTGTCATAAATCTGTTGCTTACGGTGGTGGGCGGAGAACAATCGGTATCCCCACTTGCAAGAGGTTTTCAAAACTTGATACAACAGAAAAAAATTATGACTGCTCCGCAGTAATACCGAATGTGGATTGAAATGGAGATGTGAATTATTATGAACTCGACAGAAAAGCAAGAGTTACAGGTTATTGCTTGTAAAGCAAGGCTGTACGCTTTAGAGGGCATTTTCAATGCAAAGTCCGGTCACCCCGGCGGCTCTTTCTCGGCAGCCGACATCTATACTTACCTTTACTACAAAGAGTTAAACGTAAACCCTGCCGAACCCAATATGCCGAACAGGGACAGATTTGTCCTTTCCAAAGGTCACTGCTGCCCTACTCTGTATGCCGTGCTTGCTCTTAAGGGCTTCTTCTCTCTCGAAGAACTCCCGAAACTCAGAAAGGTCGGAGCTATGCTTCAGGGTCACCCCGATATGAAAAGTACTCCCGGCATCGATATGAGTTCCGGCTCACTCGGTCAGGGCATTTCCGCCGCTTGCGGTATGGCTCTTGCCGGAAAAATAGATAACAAGGATTACAGAGTTTATACTCTCCTCGGCGACGGTGAGTGTGAAGAGGGTCAGGTTTGGGAGGCTCTTATGTTTGCTGCAAACAAGAACCTTGATAATCTCTGTGTTATAATCGACTCCAACGGCTTGCAGATTGACGGTCCCGTTGAAGAGGTAGGCGGTCTTGAGCCGCTTGACAAGAAGCTTGAAGCTTTCGGCTTTGAGGTTTTCAAAACAGACGGTCACGACTTCGACAGTATTGAAAACGCTGTGAACTCCGCTAAGGCTGTTTCGGGCAAACCCACGGCAATTATTGCAAAAACAGTCAAGGGCAAGGGCGTTTCCTATATGGAGAACAAAGTAAACTGGCACGGTGCTGCACCAAACGCAGAGCAGTACGAAATCGGAAGAAATGAGCTGCTTGCACAGCTTGCTGAATTGGGAGGTGCACTCTAATGGCAGAAAAGGTTGTAAAGGCTACTCGTGAGAGCTTCGGCGAGGCACTCTGTGAGCTTGCTAAAACTAACAAGGACATCGTTGTTCTTGATGCGGATCTTGCAGCCGCTACAAAAACTTCAATATTTCAAAAGGCTTATCCCGACCGTTTCTTTGACTGCGGTATTGCGGAATGTAATATGGTTGGTGTTGCGGCAGGTCTTGCAGCATGCGGAAAGATTCCGTTTGCCGCTTCGTTCGCAATGTTTGCAACAGGCAGAGCTTTTGAACAAATCAGAAATACCGTTGCTTATCCGAAGCTTAACGTTAAGATTGCAGGTTCTCACGCAGGTATTTCAACAGGCGAAGACGGTGCAACTCACCAATGCTTGGAGGATATCGCCGTAATGAGAGCGATTCCGAATATGACGGTTATCAATCCTGCCGACCACTATGAAATGCTTGGTGCTGTTGAAGCCGCTTTGAACATTGATGGTCCGGTATACATTCGTCTTGGCAGACTTGCAATTGAAAGTGTAAACAACAATGACGACTACAAGTTTGAGCTTGGCAAGGGTGTTACACTCCGTGACGGAAAAGACGTAACTATTGTTGCAACAGGTCTTGTAGTTCGTGAGGCTGTTCTTGCTGCCGAGGAGCTTGCAAAAGAGGGTATTGACGCACGTGTAATCAATATTCACACAATCAAGCCTATCGACGAGGAAATCATTTTGAAAGCAGCCGAGGAAACAGGCAGAATTATCACATTTGAAGAACACAACGTTATCGGCGGTTTGGGTGATGCGGTTCTCTCCGTTGTTTCCGAGAAAAAGCCTGTACCCGTTAAGAAATGCGGTGTATACGACAGATTCGGTTACTCGGGTCCTGCAAAGGAACTTCTTGAAATTTTCGGTCTTACTGCTCCGGGTGTTGCTCGTGAAGTAAAATCTTTTGTTGGTAAATGATTTTATACTGTTATATAGATTAATTTTGACACCTATCGATTTTTCGGTAGGTGTTTTTCTTTTCGACTTTATTTTACGGAGTTCACAGATTATTTACAAAATATCGCTGCAAAGCGACACTATCGGGACATCGAATATGTTATTATATAATTACAGAGAAAGAGATAAAAATTTCTTCCATAAATTTATCCTAATAGTTTGTTGTTTCGGTTTGTTGTGTTCATAGCTCTCTTTCTCTGTTTCTTTGCTCGCTCCACACATTAATCATAAATACCCGATTTTCTACCCCGAAAATGCAGTAAGCCGCCGATTGAAGATAATCGGCGGTTTTACTGTTTTTATTTGCATTCTGAAAAATTAAATATTATTAAGCTGTTTTCTTAAGCTCATTAACCTCCTCAATAGTAAGATGACAAAACGCTGCTATCCTCTCAACCGGAATATCTCCCGAATCAAGCATTGTTTTTGCTATCTCTCTTGAGTTCTCCGCACGTCCCTCTTCACGTCCTTCTGCACGTCCTTCTGCACGTCCTTCTGCACGTCCTTCCGCACGTCCCTCGTCACGTCCTTCTTCACGTCCCTCTTCACGTTCTTTCTCAATTCTGAGCTTCAACAAATCACACATTTCGTCTTCCTCCTCCTTTGTGATATTAAACTTCATTTCTTTGAATCTTCTGCGTAAATTTCTGTTTCTGATTTCGTTTGCTTCGGTACATCTGAAATCATGAATAAGATCTGCTATTTTGGAGTTATCTTTTCCTTTATATGCTGTATTTATGTACAGTATATGAGAACCGTCGTTGAAAGATTCGTCTACCTCCGCAATTGTACGGTTAATGTGATAAATAGGTTTCTTATAACCAATCACGTCATGCTCAGTAATAAATATGACATACGCATCATTCAGTTTCTTATAGTCTTGCTGGCTATCAAAAGAAACTACATCCAACATACTTGAATAAAATCTCGCACGTCTTGGGATTGCACCGTCGGAGCGTTTCTGAATTTCAATATCGTAAACTTTGTTATTTTCATCTGTTGCTTTAACATCGAAAGTTACGGAGTGACCGTACATATTGGGAAATTTGGCTTGTGTTTCCACACTTTTAACAGTTGCCTTAAACGGAAGAACAGCGTCTAAAATATCCTCAATACATTCGGGTCTGTTCTTAAAGAAAATTGTTACAAAAATATCGTCCATTAAGTTCATACTTTTTATGATTTCAAGGTTTCCAGGTTTATCGTTCTGTCCCATTGTCATCACTTCATTTCATAATTTTTATTAAAATTATTATACATCATTTCTTTCAAAAATACAATATATAATCATAAATTTATACAAAAAATCATTATACAATCCTGTTCCCAATCCAACACAAAATATCCTCAAAAACCTCTTCCCTGTTCAGTTCGTTTAACAGCTCGTGGCGGCACTCGCTGTACAGTTTAAACGATAAATCGCTGACCTCACGCTTTTCGAGATTTTTAAAAACCTCCATAACTCCCCTGCCGTTTTCGCCCACAGGGTCTTTCTCACCGGAAATAATAAGAGTAGATAAATCCTTTCTGTAATTATCAAACCACTCGTCACTGTTACATTCGGTACTAAGCATTACCAAATCGTTCATAGCTTTAAGAGAGAAAGTGAAATTGAAATATTCATCGTTCTTGTGCTTTTCGATAATATCTTTATCTCGTGTTATCCACGAATAATCGTTCTTCTCCTCCTTGAACTCGTAATTATAGATATCGAAAAACACCTTTTGCGTAAGCTCCGATTTATAATCCAAGCCTTTGACTTTACTTCCCAAATCGGTTATCGCAAGTCCGAGCTGCGAACCTTTTTGAGAACCGCCTGTGCCTGCTATAATAATACCATCTGCCATTTCGGGGTATTTCTCCGAACATATTCTCGCAACAAAACTCCCCATGCTGTGCCCAAAAAGAATGTGTTTCAAGCCCTTGTAGCTTTCGAGAAGTTCGGCTGCAAAGCTATAGGCATCATCAACAAGGATTTTATCGCCGTTTTCTTCTGCGAAAAAACCAAGCTTATCAACGCTTCCTGCTGTCTTGCCGTGACCTAACTGGTCGTGAATAAATGCGACATATCCGTTCTCGGCAAGAATACTCATAAACTCATCATAAAGCTCTGTATGCTCCGACATTCCGTGAATTATCTGAATAGTAGCTTTCGGAGTGCCTATTGGGATATATATTTTACCATACAAGGTGTGAATATTATCGGTGCTTTTTGCGGTATGTTCGACTGTTGTATATTTCATAATTATATTACCTCTTTTTGCGTACAACGTGCGGACAACGGCGGACAACGTCCGCTTGAAACACGTGAAGATAGTTATTGATTAATCTTACTTTGCGTACCCGACCGAAAGTAAATTTTTATCGGGAATTTTATATACTTCACTATATTTTTAATATTCAAATTAATTGAATTATCTGTGTACTGATTCCCGACAATTAATCTCTATTAATATTATAAATTGGTTTTTAAAAATAATAAAGCAAATTATGTAAACATTTTTATTTCTTCATTTCATAAAAATGCCTTGACAGGCAAATTGTACACTAAATTACTGAGTTAGGGAACTTCACCATCTAAGTTAAAAATTTTCCCTAAGGTTCACTTTAATTTTCAAATTTCAAAAAACTTAAAATCAAAATCCCAAATAAATCATAAAAACATCACCCCTGTTACAAAGAACAGAGATGATGTCATATTTTCAAAATATAATATTTATAAATCTAAAAAACCTTTCGATTATCGATAACCATTAGCCTACATCAACAACTATTCCAATGCAAACCAACTTCCGAACATCAAAAATAATTACGAATTATTTCTTAAAACTTTCTTTCAGTGATACACTTCTGTTGAAAACAAGATTACCGTCTTTCGAGTCCTTGTTGTCAACACAGAAATATCCCAATCTCATAAACTGGAAGCTCTTCGGAGCTTTCACCGAAACCATTGACTTCTCAACCTTGCACTCTTTCTTCACAACAAGGGAATTCGGATTGATGTAGTCAAGGAAGTTCTTATCTCCCACATCTGGTTCGGGGTCGGTGAAGAGATTATCGTAAAGTCTTACCTCTGCATTTTCACAGTTGTTCGCATCTACCCAGTGAATAGTACCCTTTATCTTTCTGCCGTCGGGTGCGTTTCCACCTCTCGATTCGGGGTCGTATTCCGCATATACTTCTACAAGCTCGCCGTTTTCGTCACGCTTTGCACCTGTGCATTTTATGATATAGGTAGTCTTCAAGCGAACCTCGTTACCGGGGTACAGTCTGAAATACTTCTTAATCGGCTCGTCCATATAGTCTTCTTTTTCGATGTAGCATTCTCTCGAAAAAGTAATTTTGCGTGTGCCGTCCTCGGGACGATTGGGGTTGTTCTCGATTTCAAACTCCTCGGATTTGCCCTCGGGGTAATTCGTGATGATAAGTTTCACGGGATTGATAACCGCCATTGTACGCTCGGCTGTTTCGTTCAAATCCTCACGAAGACAATGTTCCAAAAATCCGTAGTCAACGGTTGAGTTGGATTTCGACACACCTATTCTCTCACAGAAATTTCTGATAGACTTAGGTGTATAGCCACGTCTGCGAAGTCCGCAGAGAGTAGGCATTCTCGGGTCGTCCCAGCCCTCTACTATACCGTCTTCAACAAGCTGACGGAGTTTTCTTTTGCTCATAACAGTGTTATTGATTCCCAGTCTTGCAAACTCAATCTGACGAGGTTTAGAAGGAAGAGTTACGTTATCGATAACCCAGTCATAGAGTGGTCTGTGTGCTTCAAATTCAAGTGTACAAAGGCTGTGTGTAATACCCTCGATTGCGTCTTCAATCGGGTGAGCGAAGTCGTACATCGGGTATATGCACCATGTGTCGCCTGTGCGGTGGTGAGTGATTCTGTTGATTCTGTAAAGCACGGGGTCACGCATATTGAAGTTGCCCGAAGTAAGGTCGATTTTTGCACGGAGAGTCATTTTACCGTCCTCGAACTCACCTGCTTTCATACGTCTGAAAAGGTCAAGACTTTCCTCGGTCGGTCTGTCACGGAACGGACTTTTTGCCGGAATTGAAAGGTCGCCTCTGTACTCTCTCATCTGCTCGGGAGTAAGCTCACAGACATAAGCAAGTCCCTTTTGTATAAGCTCCTCCGCACATTCATACATTTTATCAAAGTACTGAGATGCAAAGTAAAAGCGGTCGTCCCAAGTAAATCCAAGCCACTGTATATCCTCTTTGATAGCGTCAACGTACTCCTCGTCCTCTTTGGTGGGGTTGGTGTCGTCCATTCGCAGATTGCACATACCGCCGTACTTTTCCGCAGTACCGAAATCTATACAGATAGCCTTTGCATGACCGATATGCAGATAGCCGTTAGGCTCGGGAGGGAAACGTGTATGAACGGTTTTACCCTCGTACTGTCCTCCCTCTGCGATATCTTCATCTATAAAATCATGAATGAAGTTAGCATTGCTAATCTTTTCTTCACTGTCCTTTTTTATTTCATCTGCCATTTTGGCATTACCTCCTTTCGAGATATTTTTTAACTAAACTTTTCAAGTCCCTTTTGCATTCTAGCAAGAGATTCCTCTTTGCCGAGAATATCCAAAATCTCAATAGCACCGCCCGGAGTGACAGTCTTTCCCGAAACAGAAATTCTCGCCGGCCACATAACAGTGCCGTTTTTAACGCCGAGCTTAACCGCAAGATTAATCAGTGCGTCGTGAATAGTATCGTGATTCCAATCCTCCAAAGCGGAAAGCTCATCGTAAACAGCCTTAAGCATCACGGGAGCATTTTCGAGATTCGTCTTGCTCTTTTTGTTTACGAATAAATCCTTTGTATACTCGGGCTGTTCATCAAAGAAATCAAGAACTGTCGGAATCTGAGTAAGCTTTGTGGTTCTCTGCTGTAGAATGCCTGCAAGCTTTACCGTGTCGAGAGGTTTGTCGCCGATAGCTTCGAGAATGTAAGGTCTTGCGATTTCCTCGAACTGCTCTACCGTCATATTTTTGATATACTCGCCGTTGAACCACTCCAATTTATCGTAATCGAAAACGGCAGGCGATTTACTTATACCGTCAATGCTGAAAGCCTTTTCAAGCTCTGCAAGTGTGAAAACCTCTTGATTATCCTTTGGACACCAACCGAGCAACGCAATATAATTAATGATAGCCTCGGGAAGATACCCCTCCTTAATCAAGTCCTCAAAGCCTGTTGAGCCGTGACGTTTTGAAAGCTTTGAAATATTGCCGTCTTCGTCCTTGCCCATAATAAGCGGAAGATGCACGTAAGTCGGAATCTCCCAGCCGAAAGCTTCATAAAGCAGATTATATTTCGGGGTTGAAGAAAGGTACTCATTGCCACGCACAACGTGAGTAATTCCCATAGTATGGTCATCGATAACGTTAGCGAAGTTATAAGTCGGATAACCGTCCGTCTTAATGAGAATCTGGTCTTGAAGCTCGCTGTTTGGGGCGGTGATTTCGCCGAACACAGCATCTGTAAAGGTAGTTTCGCCGTCAATGGGCATTTTCTGTCTGATAACATACGGCACGCCCTCGGCAAGCAGACGGTCAATCTCCTCCTGCGGCAAGTCACGGCAGTGACGGTCGTAACCGCCGTTAGCGAACTCTTCCGTTTCTCTCAAAGCGTCAAGTCTTTCCTTTGAACAGAAGCAGCGATAGGCTTTACCGCCCTCGATAAGCTTCTCGGCGAAAGGTCTGTACATATCCTTGCGTTCGCTCTGAACATACGGACCGAAATCGCCGCCTACATCGGGACCCTCATCGTGGTTAAGTCCTGCGGTTTTTAATGTATTGTAAATGACATCGACAGCACCCTCAACGTAACGTTCTTGGTCGGTGTCCTCTATTCTTAAGATGAACGCACCGTTCTGAGATTTTGCGATAAGATACTCATACAAAGCGGTTCTGAGGTTGCCGACGTGCATAAAGCCTGTCGGACTTGGGGCATAGCGTGTTCTTACTTTACTCATTCCATTCTCTCCTTTTTTTAACACGTGAAGAAAGTCATTTGTAAAAATTACTTTTTTTACCCGACCGATAATTTATTATAATCGGAATTTTTTAGTTACTTGATTATAAGCTGATTTTTAATCATACTTCTACAATCATACCTTTATATTATATCACATCAAAAGAAAATTTCCAATAGTTTTTCCGTAAAAACCTTACAAACAACAAATTACGTTTATCCATAATTCCGCATTCAAATCATCTCTTGTTCCAGCTCCCTGAAATATTTGGTATAAAAAAACTCTGTAATGGTTATTTCCAAACCGTCACAGAGTTTCTTATTCCAAACCGTCACAGAGTTTCTTAATTGTTACTACTCCTATATTTTTTGCCTTGCCGTTTACAATATCATTCACAGTTGACTGCGTAACTCCCGACATCGTACAAAGCTTATTCACCGTAATGTTCTTCTCGTCGCAAAGCTCCAGTATTCTCCTTGCTACAGCCTGAGATATGTTCATATTTTCACAAGTCCTTTCGGAAATAAATTTTTGTAACGGTTATTTTTATTATATTAAAATTTACTTTTACAGTCAATATTCTCAGAGAAAATTTATATTTATATCTTGACAATTATAATTTTATATGCTAAAATTATAATTGTCAATAATGTCCAATAATTCATTCTTTTTATTGTAGAATTATAATATATAAGTAATATTATTCAAATAAGGAGTGATATTTTTGAAAAAGATTTTATCTGCGGCACTTTGTGTGGGATTGCTGGTCGGAACAGTTTCGGCTACGGCAATTTCGGCAAGTGCGGCGGAAACAAACGAACAAGCTGCACAAGCAACTGTTCAAACTGAAGCAAGCGGTTATGAAACTTTTACTTCCGGTGGCTTCACCTTTGAAAGCGGAGTTTTTTTTAACGAAGACGGTATAACTCTCAGAGGATTTGATGAAGAGGTGTATTCCCTCTATAACCCAGATTACAAAACATCACACATTTTGAAGATTCCAGATTACGTTGAAGGAAAACCAGTAACCGAAATCAACTTTGTAAATAACGGTGCTTATTACAGTGTAAGCAAAGAAAGCCCTTCCACTTTTAGAACTGTAATTATTCCTAAAACAGTTAAACAAATTATTCACGGATTTGAAAGCAGAGAAAGTTTGGAATATGTTAAATTTGAAGAGGGGTCTGAATTAACAAATATTGGTGCATCCGGTTATGGTACATCAGGAGGCTTTACAAACTGTACTAATTTGAAACGTATCGGAGTAGGAAATACCGATAAACTTCCGAATAATACAAAAATAATTTATGAGGAAACTTTTTACAATTGTACTTCTTTGTCCAGTATTACACTTCCTGATAATTTAGAACAAATTGGATTTTCTATTATTGGAAAGGGAGCTTTTGAAAGTTGTACAAGCTTGAAAAAAATCTCCATACCTGCTACTATTAAGACAATTGAAAGAGGCTCATTTTATAACTGCACAAATCTTGAAGCTGTAGTTTTTGAAACATACAAAACAGGTGAAAACCGAGGTAAAAGCAGTTTAAGCTACTTATGGGGCGGTTATTATGACAAAGGAACTTTCCAAGGTTGTACAAACTTAAAAAGTGTTGAACTCCCATTATCCATTAAGGACTATTCTATTCCTGAGCATTGTTTTGAAAATACAGGTCTTACCGGAATAGATATTCCAGAAAGTATTACAAAAATAGGTACAGATGCTTTTAAAAACACTAAACTCACAAACAGCCTTTCAACCGATAAGGGTGAAAAATACGCAATTGGGTTCTTTAACAAGAAAGTAACTTTAACCGAATACAATGGCGATATATTCGGCGACACTTACCAAAATACGCCCAATAGTGAAAAACCGATTATTGCCGGTTTTTCTAATTCAAGTGCAAATGATTTTGCATTAAAAAATGGTCATACTTTTGTATCCGTAGGCGATTGGAATCCATTTAATAACATATTCTTCAATACTATCGGCGACCTTGACGACGACGGACCTCTCTTGACAGTCTTTTAATTTTAAGAAATTCTGTTAAGCTTGAAGAGTTCAGCGACAAGCAAATGAAAATTGCCGATGTTGACGGCGACGGTAAAATCACTTCCGCCGATGCACTTGAAGTTCTTCGCAACAGCGTAGGATTTAAGAGTTACAATATTGGAGATACAATTAAAAAATAATAACAAAATTCAACCTCACCCGGAGTAAACTTCTTACGGTGAGGATTTTGTTTTTTTGGTAACAATTTCAAGTAATTTATTGACCGCCGCCAAACTATGTGATAATATAGTTACATACACAGAATTTCAAAAATTTTCTCCGGAGATGATATACAATATGAAAAAAATTCTGTCATTCGCTCTCTCCGCTTTAGTTGCGGCAAGCTCCGCAATATCGGCGGCGGCAATTACTCTTCCGTCCTCAATCACCGACAAGGTGTATAAGGAAGCCTTTATCGACGCTTTGGTTATATCGGAGTCAACGTGGCTTCCCCAAAACAGTCCGTCACTGGTCTACGACACCAATTTCTTCTTCCTCGACCTCAACAACGACGGCAAAAAAGAGCTTATCGCCGAAGTCAACAACGCTCCTATGGGCAACCGTGACGCTTTGGTTTACTATCTCAACGGCACTTCCGTCACGGAAGCCGGAAATATCGAAATCGAAAAGCTTTCCGCCTGCTATTTCCCCGACAGCGGCGATTATTACGTGCTGAATGAATCCGACTTGGCTGATATGGGTATAGGATATCACGAAAATCAGGTAATAGAATTTGACGGCGAAACAGCCTCCGCAAACACATATTCGGGTTACGAAGGCACATACAGCAACGGCACTCAGACAATTTCAAAATATTATGCCGAAGACATCAGCAAGACTGTTTCCGAAAGCGAGTACAACAAAATTAATGAAGACAAGCTAAACGGCGGTGTAGATTTGACTATATCATACACCACCGAAAAAACAGACGACTACAGCACATTGTCCGACAGCGAAAAGCGGAAAAAGCTTATTGAGCTTTACGAGTCCTCTTTCAACGGCATTGATGAAACCGACGAAAGCACCGAAAGCAAATCGGAGAGTAAAACCGAAAGCAAAACCGAAAGCACGGGCGAGAAGAAAAAAACTTCTGCCGCTTCCCTCTCCGATTATCAGCACTACATTGACGACACGCTTTCCAAAAAATACGGCTATGCAAGCACTGATGACATCACAAAGAATATTTCTGTAAACGATGTTGCGGGCGGAAACGATATTTACAGCTGGTCAAAACGAAACGGCATTTTCGGTTATGATGTCGTTGATATGAACAATGACGGTCTGAACGATATGATAGTGTACATTATCGAAAACGGCAGCAGCGGCAACATTATTAAGGATTCGACCCACAATAATATTAAATTTGAATATTATACCTCAAATGAAAACGGCTACATTTCTCAGTCCGGTTCGGATACCCTTTTCGAGGATTTCACTACAGGTGCTAACTACTGCACATGCGGCATTACAGAGATTAACGGCGACAAGTATTTATATGCTGAAACTTTAATGGATTCACGATATTTTTCAAACGGAATTTATTATGAATACAAGCTGTTTACGTGCATTGACGGCGAGCTTATTCTGAAATATCATCTTCACCAATTGGGAGTCGGCAGCGGCGGTATTACCTACTATCTCGATACCTACGACGATATAGGCGGTTACTATCAGGAAACTCTCTGGGAACCCAACACCAATACAACCGTTGCAGAAGCCTTTTCCGACCGTCTTAAAAAAATAGGTATGCCTGCCACAAACAAAACGGAAAATGACGCTGTTATGAATTTCAAGTACGGTACACTGCTAGTAGACACTAACGGAGGATTTGACAATCAGCCCCCGAACAGTCCGTCCTACTTTTTCAGCGATACGCTCACTAAGTCTTTTTGTTACATAAGTATGCCGACCGACAGCACATATTCCGCTATGCAGGCTTATGAATTTAAAAGTATGCTTAAGGTTTATGCCAACGAAGTTCCGATAGATGAATTTGCAGTCGATGAAGAAATTTCCCAAAATGACGAAGACGGTGAACAGTCCGACGATTCACAAATTGGCAGCACAAGCGACGAAAATGAAGATGATGACAACACAACCCACACTCGCAACACCCTCACCAACTCTATCGACACAGGTGTTATTGTTGTTATAATTACCGTTATACTTTTGATTATAATAATTATATTTATAATTGGCGTGATAAAAAAGAAAGCGTAAATTAATGCGTAATTATTTTTGATATTATCAACCATATAAAAAAACTGCGGACGTTGTCCGCAAAAAATTCACACCAATAAACTTTTTGCAAGGTACATTATTAACTCTGCAAAAAAGCTTATTGGTGTGATTTTAATTTTAAAAAATTAACACGGAAACTTCCGACCAAAACCAAACTCTTAGTCGGGTACGTGAAGTTAAAGATTACAATAAACTATCTTCAAGTTTCTCCTGCGGACGTTGTCCGCCTGCACGTGTTAAAATTATTCCTCGGTGTTCTCTTCCTGCTGCGGTCTTTGACCCGGCTTTTTCTTTGCCTTAAGAATAATCTGTCTTTTCTTTCGGAAATCTTCAAGGTTCGCCGCAAGGGCAGTTTCCGTTCTTTCAAGAAGACTGTCAACATAATTGTTAGCCGCATTCTTGACCTTTTTAGCCGTTGTTTCCGCTTCGGCAACTATCCTTTCGGCTTCCTGCCTTGCCTGAACAATAAGCTCGTTGTTCTCAAGCATATCATTTCTCTTTTTCTCGGCAACGCTGATAATAGCCTCTGCCTCTTTCTTTGCGTCACTGATAATTTTCGCCCTGTCTGCAACAATAGCCTTTGCCTGTCGTGTTTCGGCAGGAAGATTCGCTTTAATCTCATCAATGATGTCGGCAATCTGAGCCTTGTCTACCATTGTCTTATTAACAACGGGCAGCTCCTTTGAATCCTCCAAAAGGTCACTCAAATCATCAAGTAAATCGTCAACTTTCATTTTATATGTTACCTCCTCCGCATAATCTGTCACGGATTTCATCATGAATACATTCGGGAACAAAGTCCCTGATGTTGCCGCCAAAACTTGCGACATTTTTTACAATGCTCGAACTCAAATACATATTTTCCGCCCGTGACGTGAAAAATATTGTTTCAAGCTCCGGATTGAGCATTTTATTGGTAAGTGCCATTTGAAATTCATACTCGAAATCCGACACGGCACGTAAGCCCTTAACAACAGCCGTTGCGTTCCTCTCCTTTGCATAGTCCGCAAGTAAGCCCTCACACGCAACCACTTCAACATTTTCAAACTCCTCCAGTACCTTGTTAAGAAAGTGCATACGCTCTTCAAGAGTAAAGCAGGGAGTTTTCGCCTTGTTTACAAAAACCGCAACAATAACCTTATCAAAGGTGTTTGCCGCTCGTTTTATAATATCAACATGTCCCAATGTTACCGGGTCAAAGCTTCCCGGACAAATCACTGTACGCATATGATATTCCCCTCCTGTACATTTGTTCTTAGCTATTCAATCTTCACTTTTCTCTCTTCACTAAATACGCAAATCACCGACAACCTTTCCGACTGTCAAAAAACCGCAATTACAAATTACTAATTACGCATAAGTTTCTTGTTGTCTGCAAAATCGGTGTGACAATAGCTGGTAATTTTAATCTTGCCGTGCTTGTATTCTCTATACTTCACAAACTCGCCCAAACAATCGGGCAGCTTCTCCGCAACAGGTGATTCACACAGAATCAGACCGCCCTTGTTCATAACTGCTTCGGCTTTGGCAAGTGCCGCTTGTAAAAGTCCCGTGCCGTAAGGAGGGTCAAGGAAAAGAAAATCGAACTTCTCTCTGCCAATGTTCAAATAGCTTATAGAATCCATTTGAACAACCTTAGCATTATCGGCAAGCTTTGTAGTGGTAAGATTACGCTTCACAATGGCAATTGATTCACGTCTGTTATCCACAAAGACAGCTTCCTTTGCTCCACGGCTTAAGGCTTCAATGCCCATCTGCCCCGAACCTGCGAAAAGGTCGAGGAAACGTCTGCCCTCTATATCAAATTGTATAATACTGAAAATAGCTTCTTTAACTCTGTCTGTTGTAGGGCGAACGTCGTCACCGACAAGCTGTTCAAGCTTTCTTCCCCCTGCAGTTCCCGTTATAACTCTCATATCAATCTCCTTTTTTCGCACGTGAAGATAGTTCTCTGTTTTTTTCGCACGTGAAGATAGTTTTCTGTAATCTAACTTCTTTTACCCGACCGAAAGTTAATTTTATTCGGTAGTTTTTGACATACTTTTTTTCGTAA
>CADCHW010000049.1 GCA_902801245.1 uncultured Ruminococcus sp. | reverse complement strand
AAACTTTAAATGATAAATCTTTTCAACTTCGAGTATAGTTTGTTTTCTCCATAACTTTTATTACCCGACCAAAAGTTAATTTTATACAGTAGTTTTAACCGACTTTTTTAATTACAATAACAATCAAATCAAAAACTAATTATAAATCCCCCCCTTGGTCGGGTACGTAAATTTAATCACTAAAAAAAATATCTTCACATATCGCCTGCGGGCGTTGCCCGCCGTGTTTTCAGCGGACATTGTCCGCAATAGGATTTTTATTAATTTTAACTCCACGTCTGGGATATTTTTCGGGAGTATGCTTAATCTTGTCAATCGAAACAATACTTCTTCCGCTACCGTCGGGCAAAGTTAGATTCTCAACCATATCAACTTTACCCCCGAGAACCTTGATTGCATTAGCGGCTTGCTTGATTTCCTCGCTGCTTTCCGGACCTTTCATAGATGCGAAAACTCCTCCGACTTTCACAAACGGAAGACAATATTCACTCAGCGAAGAAAGATTTGCAACCGCACGGCTCACCGCAAAATCAAACTTTTCTCTGTAATCGTTCTGCCTTGAAATCTCCTCTGCCCTGCCGTGAATAACATTCGCTGTCAAGTCAAGCGGTGTAAGAACATTTTCCTCCAAGAAGACAAGTCGCTTATTTAGACTGTCAAGAAGTGTCAATTGAACATCGGGTCGGGCAATTTTCAGCGGAATTCCCGGAAAGCCTGCCCCTGTGCCGACATCAATAATTTTTGCACCCTCTTTAATGTCGAGTGTGTGCAGTAAAGTAAGACTGTCGTAAAAATGCTTAATGATAAACTCATTCTCGTCCGTTATGGAAGTAAGGTTAATTTTTTCATTCCACTCCAAAACGGTACGCATATATTTTTCAAATCTGAAAATAGCCGTATCATCAAGAGTTATTCCAAACTCGTTGCAGTAATTTCTTAATCTCTCCATTTTATCACCTCGACAACCAAATTACAAGTACGCTGATATCCGCAGGACTAACTCCCGAAATTCTGCTCGCTTGACCAAGATTACTCGGGTGAACCTTGTTAAGCTTTTCCTGTGCTTCAAGCCGCAATCCTGTTATAGTGCTGTAGTCAATATCGGGCGGCAGCAGCTTAGTTTCCATTCTCCGCATTTGCTCAACCTGTGCAAGCTGTTTCTTTATATATCCCTCGTACTTCACTTCTACTTCAATTTGCTCAAAAATATTAGGATTCAAATCGGGTCTGTCCATGTCAATTTCTTTCAACGCTTCATACGAAAGCTGCGGACGCTTTATCAAATCAACAAGTTTAACACCCGTACTAATCGGAGATGTTTCACGTGAAACAAGAATGTCATTCAGTTCCTGCGACGGTGCTATAACCTTACTTTTAATACGCTTAAGCTCCTGTTTTTTCAGATCCTGCTTTTCAAGAAACTTTTCATATCTCGTATCGGAAATCAAACCGATTTTTCTGCCAATCGGAGTTAATCTCTCATCGGCATTATCCTGCCGCAAAATCAGTCTGTACTCGCTTCGGGAAGTCATCATTCTGTAGGGGTCGTTCGCACCTTTTGTAACAAGGTCGTCAACAAGAGTTCCGATATATGAACCGGCACGGTCTAAAATCATTGGCTCTTCACCTTTGATTTTCAAAGCCGCATTTATTCCGGCAACCAAACCTTGTGCCGCCGCCTCTTCGTAACCCGACGAACCGTTGAATTGTCCTGCACCGTACAAACCGGAGTGATTAATGAATTCAAGAGTGTTATTCATCTGCAACGGGTCTACACAATCATATTCAATAGCATAAGCCGGTCGCATAACAACCGCATTTTCCAAACCTTTTATGGAATGATAAAACGCAAGCTGAACCTCCTCGGGCAATGAAGACGACATACCCTGAAGATACATCTCTTCCGTGTTTTCTCCGCAAGGCTCGATAAAAAGCTGATGACGTTCCTTGTCGCTGAACCTTACAATTTTATCTTCTAAACTCGGACAATATCGAGGACCAACACCATGAATCATACCACTGTAAAGCGGTGAGCGGTGAATATTGTCAAGGATAATCTGTTTTGTTTTTTCGTTCGTCCAGCTGATATGACATACAACCTTATTTTCAAGCTCGTCCTCTGTATCATAAGAAAACGGAACTATAGGTTCATCTCCCGACTGTTCTTCCAGCTCAGAAAAATCAATGCTCGAACGGAGAACTCTCGCCGGAGTACCTGTCTTGAATCTCCTTAGCGAAAGACCCAAATCTTTCAGCGATTGACCCAAAAATGTCGCCGGGAAAATTCCGTCCGGACCGCTGTCATAAGAAACCTCGCCGATATAAATTCTGCCGCCGAGATATGTACCCGTGGCGATAATTACCGCTTTGACCTCATACTCCGCACCCATTCTTGTAGTGACTTTCCAAAAATCGCCGCACTCGTCAAGCTTTACAATTTCGGCTTGGTGAAGTTCAAGATTTTCCTGTAGCTCCAGTTTGTGCTTCATTGATTCACTGTACTTACGTCTGTCTATCTGTGCCCGAAGAGAATGAACCGCCGGACCTTTTCCCCTGTTCAGCATTCTCATCTGCAACATACATTCATCTGCCGTCTTGCCCATTTCACCGCCTAAAGCGTCTATTTCTCTTACAAGATGACCTTTGGCAGTACCGCCGATTGACGGATTACACGGACAATTTCCGACTGCATCCATATTTATGGTAAACACCGCCGTTTTACAACCCAGCCGTGCAGAAGCAAGTGCGGCTTCAATGCCTGCATGACCTGCACCGATAACGGCAACATCAAATTTACCTGCAAAATAACTCAAAATTTATCACTCCAAAATTTATTATATATGATATCCTCTCAGACCCAACTAACCACTATTCACTTTTTTACCACCAAAAATAAACTACCAAACATCAAAAACCATAATTACACATTAAAGATTATTTTCCTACACAGAATTTTGAAAATACACCATGCACCACAACTTCGCTTGCTCTCTCTCCTGTAAGCTCCAAAAGCGACTGAATAGCCTCTTCAAGCGAAACCGTCACTGCATCAAGGGTCATTCCCGTTTCAAGTGCGGCTTTTGTATCTTTCAAAGCGTTCAAAGCATTGACCGCACATTCCCTTTGACGTTCCGTAGACAGAACTGCGGAATTTTCGTCAAAATCGGCAGTACCTGTAAGCTTTTCAACAGCTTCGGTCAACGCTTCCAGACCCTCGCCTTTAACAGCAGAAACATACACAATTTCACTTACCTTATTTTTAATATAATCCGTATCAATGACCGACTCCAAATCACTCTTATTTATAACGGCAACCGACGGAACATCACCAAGTAAATCCAACATTTGATAATCGTTTTCGTCAAGCGGACGTGACGCATCAAAAACCGCAAGAACAAGACCGCACGACTGCAAACGTTTTTTTGCAAGGTCAACACCGATTTTTTCAATCGGGTTATCGGTATCCCTTAAGCCTGCCGTATCGGATAAAAGCAGTACAACACTTCCCAGAACAACAGTTTCCTGAATTATATCTCTTGTTGTGCCGGGAATATCGGTAACAATACTTTTTTCGCAGCCCGAAAGAAAATTCATTAAGGTTGACTTACCTACATTCGGTTTACCTATAATAAGAGTATCTACACCCTCCTTAATTACTTTCCCGACATCGTAACCTTTCAAAAGCTTTTCAAGCTTTTCAGCCGCCAATGAAACACTTTCAAGCAAATGACTTTCCGAAACCTCGGGTATATCCTCTTCGGGATAATCTGCCCAAGCCGAAAGATGTGCCGCATTATCAACAAGCAAAGCTTTAACTTCGTCAATCTCTTTTCTAAGTCTGCCGTCTTTAATGTTTAATGCGGAACGTGCGGCGGCTCTGCCCTTTGCGGATATGATATCCATAACGGCTTCGGATTCGGTCAAGTCAATTTTGCCGTTCAGAAATGCACGTTTTGTAAATTCTCCTGCTTCGGCTAGCGACGCACCGTTATTCAGAACTGTCCTCAAAACCTGATTTGTTATATAAACACCACCGTGACAAGAAAGCTCGACAACATCTTCGCCCGTGTAGCTGTGGGGTGCAAGAAAAACAGTCGCAACGACTTCGTCAAGCGGTTCACCGTTATCGTAAATTTTTCCGAAAGCTGCGGTATAGCCTTTTAAGGTGTTTAATTTTTTGCCGCTTACCGATTTAAAAATCGTATCGGCAATTGAAACAGCTTTGTCGCCCGATATTCTTATAACACCAATACCGCCCGAACCTAACGGAGTGGATATTGCAGCTATTGTTTTATTCATATTAATACCTCATTTAGTTATATAAAATTATTGGTTACAAATTTATAAAATTGTATTATAATAATCAGAAAAACACGTTACAGAATAGTAATAAAAAAGTTAAAAATCTTTAATTTCCTTTTGTTTGCTTCTATTTGCTTTTGTATGCTCTGTTATTCAATCATCAAGCTTATTATTTCAAATCACAGGAATAAAATTAAATTTAACAGTTATATTTTATATTCTTGTTATATATCACTATTACTATTATTAAATAATAGTAATTTAATTAATTATTCAATTAGCAATTTTAATATTATTTTAATATACAAAAATCAATAATCAAACATTTAGGTTTAATAACATTTATAAAATCAGTATAAAGTTATATTGCGTATAAATCATATATTTATTATAACTCTACCGTAAAAAAATAAACTTACAATCAAGTTAATAAACTTTAACTCACAACATAACTATCTTCATGTACGAAAAAAAGCGGAAGCAATAATTTGCCTCCGCACGTATAAAAAGGCATTATTCCTCGCCTTTAGTTTCAATTTTGCTGAACAACGGAAGTCCTGCTTTTTCAATCGGACTTCTCTGATTAAATGTCGATGACGTTGTAATCATCTCGTCATCAACAGGCTTATTGTACTTATTCTGATACGGCTTTCTCTCAAAATTCTGCTTGTACGGTGTTCTCTTGTAGCTGCCGTTATTGCCGTTTCTGTTATTATTGTAAGAACCTTTTCCGCCTTGTCCCTGTCGTCTGTTGTTATTATTGTAATTGTTTCTCCTCGGCTTAACCGGATTCTTCGGGTCGGGAGCAATTACTACATGACGATTGAGAACTTCACCCTCGGAAAACGAAATCGCACCGTTTACTTTCTGTACCGCTGTATGAATAATTCTTCTCTCATAAGGATTCATAGGCTCAAGATTTACGCTCTTGCCTGTCTTTACAACTTTAAACGCAAGCTTCTTGCCGAGTTTTTCAAGAGTTACTTCTCTCTTCTCTCTGTAGTTGCCTGTATTAATTGTAATTCTGAAATATTTATTGTCAACGTGGTTTGCAACCAAACCTGCAAGGTACTGTAAAGCATCGAGAGTTTCGCCTCTTCTGCCGATAATAAATCCTACGTCCTCGCCCTTGAGATTGATTTCGGCTGTTTCGCCCTCTTCCTTAATCTCAAATTCAATATCTTTAAGACCCATACATGAAAGTACATCTCTGAGATATTCAACTGCCTTTTCGGCAGGAGTTACATTCACATATGCTCTGACCTTCGCCGGATTACCTCCAAAGATTCCCAGTTTTTTCTTTGCAGGCTCTTGAAGAACCTCGTACTCTGCCTTCTCGGGTTCTACTCCCAATTCACTGCACGCCTGTGCAAGTGCTTCGTCAATTGTGTCGCCGGTACCAAATGCCTCTTTAACCACAATTACACCTCCAATATATTACTCTTACTTTTTCTTCTTTTTCTTAGCCTTTACCGCAGGCTTTTTACTCTCAACTCTTACAACCTGCTTAACATTCGCTTCCTCTTCTTCAAGCAGTGCGATTCTTCTCGCTTCGTCGAGTGCCGTCATAGCCTGTGCGTTATAAAATTTATGTATAATTACGGTAGTCACCAGACCGATAAGGTTGGCATAAATCCAATACAATGCAATAGCCGCCGGCACGGAGTACGCAATCCAAGCCGACATAAGCGGCATAAGAAGAAACATCATATTCATACAGCCCTGCTGACCCTTAAGACTTGCACCGTTCATTTTCATAGAAATAAAACTTGTGCCGAAAGATGTAACAAAGCACAAAACCGGAAACAATATAAATACAGAAGTCAATCCATATGAGCTTGGCATTTCAAGCAGATTAAGACCGAACATCTTAAAGCCCTGTGCAAATTTATCAAGCTTATCGATATCAACCTGTGTAAGACCTGTTTGAGCCACAAAATCGGCATTGTTTTTAATTTCCGAATATACGCTCATAAAATTAATTTGACCGTAAATTCCGTCAAGAGTTGAACCCACTACAGGCAAACCCTTTCCGTACGCAAGCATTTTGTCAACCGTAGACTGTGCAATATGAAGTGTATTCGTAAGAGGATATCTTACAGTCCAATATACTCCCATAAGCAAAAACATAGGCACAATCGAAGTTAAACAGCCGCCTGTCGGGCTTATATTTTCCTTTTCGTACAGCTTTGAAAGCTCTTCGTTTACCTTTTCTCTGTCACGTCCGTATTTTTCCTGAATTTCCTGCTGCTTCTTCTGCAAACGCATACTTCCTGCCATAGACTTTTGGCTCTTTATCTGAAGCGGAAACTGAAAAATTCTCAATATTACCGTAAAAATCAAAATTGCTATCGCAAAACTTCCGACCGCCAGATATGCGTACCACAGCACATATCCGAAGATCCAACCTATTCCGTTAAATAAACCATTCATTCAAGAAAATCCTTTCGACTGTATCTATAAAAAACCTTATAAAAACAAATACAGTGTAACATAATGCCTTAAAGCATTAAATTATTTCTTGTATTTTATATATTTATATTTTCTTTTCTTCTCGGGAACCGGGTCATAACCGCCCGGGTTAAACGGATTGCATCTGAGTATTCGCCAAACCGTCATAAAACCGCCTTTAAGAGCTCCGAAACGCTCTATTGCCGTAATGCCGTAGCTTGAACAAGACGGTGAAAAGCGGCAGCAAGGAGTAGTTCTTGGCGAAATATATTTCTGATAAAATCTGATAAGTGCGATAAAAAGCCTTTTCATCTAATCACTCCGGCTTTTTTCAGGCTCTCACCTATCGGCTTAATAAGCTCGGTTGACTTTACGTAAGCCGTTTTTGTTCGGGCAACTATAACAACATCATAACCCTTCCTGCACTGCGAAAGCTTGTCTGAATACTCATACAGAGCCGCCCTTATCACTCTTCTGCATCTGCTTCGTTTGACAGCGTTGCCTACTTTTTTACTCGTTGTGATGCCGTATCTGAAAGCACCGAAACGATTTTTGGCAACATATACAACAATTTGCGGATATACATAGCATTTTTTGCTTTTGTATAACCGTCTGAAAGTGTAGTTTTCTTTAATTGTCTGAAGTTCAGCCATAAACATACCCTTCCGGATAGACACCGTTCCAAATTACAAAAAACTTACTCATACAATTCAAATTAAAAAATAACAAGCGTATTAGGTATATCTTCACCGATATAAATAAGTACTTTTACGGCATTTTGAAGATATACCCGTATTCGCTGTAATTACACGACACAAAAAAACTCAACTTAGTAGGAAAGTCTTTTTCTGCCCTTCGCTCTGCGGCGAGCCAAAACCTTGCGGCCGTTGCGGTCAGACATTCTCTTTCTGAAGCCGTGCTCCTTTTTTCTGTGAAGCTTTTTAGGCTGATATGTTCTCAGCATACAAAACCCTCCTTTCGGGTATATAACCTTGCATTATATAATTATACTCTAAACAGAAGAGGTATGTCAATAGTTTTTTTAGATTTCGATTAAGTAAAAATAAATCAAAGCAATTTAAAAGTTTTGGTTGAAATTATCCTTAATCAAAAGCTTTATTCTGCCTGTACGGTTGAATTTATACTCGAAAGCGTTAATATTCAGCACTTTTCTTTCCTACGACCGGCAATTCGCTGCGCTGTTGCCTGTTTTAATTTGTATGGGAAGATATATTTTTATGTTTGTTATTTTTGCTGTTTATAGTTTGTTTAGTTTCGCTGAGGGAAATTTATTTTCCTACAATAATTTGTTCCAGACCACTAGGAACACCACCCAATCAGTCTACGCCTACGGCTTGACTTCTTGGGGTGTTCCGTCGCCCGCAAGCTTTGAAAAGCTTGACCAAACTTTAACAAGCTTCGCAACCGTACAGCTACGCTTTATTTTCATATTCCATCTATAAATTTAAATAAATTTCGGCAAAATGTCAATATATGAATTACGTTTTCTATATTTTAGACAAAATTATTTTTCATCAGACATTTATTATCATTATTTTAACCTTAAAATTCATCAAAAATCCCTTTTATTCCTAAAAATACGGTGAATTTCATCGGAAAAAAATCCGTAAATTTTAGACTGAATCGAACTTTTTTAACATTTATCCTTATTTTTCTTATTGAAATAAAAAATCCGATATGTTATAATAAATCTAATTATTAGTTTCATTATGAGTAGTAGTGTCTTTTTTCAATTATGAATATTTTTTGAATTGCTGCCGCTTTGTAATGAATGCCGTTTTTTATTTAATAGATTATGGAGAAATGCCGATTGTATTGTAACATTTATCGGGAATAATATAAAAAACGGAAAATACTACAAGTTAAAAAATCAAATTGAAAATCTTTTCTTATTTTCAATTTGACAGTATTGGGGGTTGTAAAATATATGGATTCATTCAACGAAACTTGGACGCTTGTCTGCGATTACTGCAAGACAAGAATCACTAAGGTAGCGTTTCAGACTTGGATCAGCAGAATCGAACCTAAAGAAATCGACTTTGACTTAATCCAGATAAAACTGCTCGTTCCGAACGAATTTCATAGAGAAACCGTAACACGCTGTTACTTAAATCTTTTGAAAGATGCTTTCACTGAGATTTTCGGTCAGGAGTTTGACATTAAGCTCGTTGTTCCCGATGAAATTGAAAAGGTGAAGAAACCTGAACTTGACACAACAGGTACTTCCGACGACGACACACCGCTTACTTTCGATAACTACATAGTAGGCTCGTCAAATAAATTCGCACATGCCGCCTCTCTTGCCGTGGCACAGAATCCCGGCGGTGCTTACAATCCGCTTTTCATTTACGGAAATTCGGGTCTTGGAAAAACTCATCTTCTTCACGCTATTAAGAATGAGGTTCTGAATAACGATGCCGATATGAAAATCGCTTACGTAAAAGGTGACGATTTTACCAACGAAATAGTAGATTCTCTTCGCCGTGTAAATCAGGCGGAGTTCAGACAAAAGTACAGAAATGCAGATGTTCTTCTTGTCGATGACGTTCAGTTTATCGGAGGCAAGGAGTCAACTCAGGAGGAATTTTTCCACACATTCAATGCTTTGTACGAAGCTAAAAAGCAAATTGTACTCACATCGGATCGTCCGCCCAAAGAAATAAAAACTTTGGAGGAACGTCTTCGTACACGATTTGAGTGGGGTCTTATTGCAGACATTCAGCCGCCCGATATAGAAACTCGTATTGCTATTTTAAAAAGCAAGGCGGAATCACTCGACTTTGAAATTCCCGACGACATCTGCGAATACATAGCTTCCAAACTGAAAACCAATGTTCGTCAGCTTGAGGGAGTTGTAAAGAAAATTAAGGCAAAGAGCTTTCTTAACGGTGAAAAGCCGTCAATCACAATTGCTCAGGAGGTTATCTCCGATGTTCAGACTAACGAAGTTCCCGTGCCTGTGACGGTTGAGAAAATAATCGAGGAGGTTGCAAGAACTTTCGGTGTCAGTGCGGAAGATATCCGCTCCGTCAAGAACAGACGTGCGAACCTTAGCAATGCACGTCATGTTGCGATTTATGTTGTACGTCAGGTTACCGGACTTTCTATGACAGCTATCGGTGAAGAGTTCGGAGGCAGACATTATTCTACTATTGTATATACAATGCAGGAAATGGAAAAGAAGCTTGAGAAAGATACAAAAACAAAAGAAATGGTTGACGATATCATTAAGAATATTCAGGATATGTAACTATGAGATTTTAAAAATATTTGCAACTTAAAGCTTGCGGGCAACGCTCCTATACCTGAAAGCTAAAAGATTTACCATTTAAAGTTTGGTCAAGCTTTTTAAAGCTTGCGGGGTGCAGGGGCAGAGCCCCGCTCGCTGACGAAACAAATTATTGTAGGAAAATAAATTCCCCTCAGCGAAACTAAACAAACTATAAACAGCAAAAATAACAAACATAAAAATATATCTTCCATACAAATTAAAACCGGCAACAGCGAAGCGAATTGCCGGTCGTAGGAAAGAAAAGCAGTAAATCTCAATGTTCATTAGTATAAATATTGAGCTATAAAAAAGCAAATTTAAAAATTACAGAAAGGTTGAAAACGGACTGTAAAAGTTGGCGGGTCACGAACCCCCAAAAGAATTCAAGCCGTAAACGGAAGCTGATTGATAGATATTCATCACATATAGTTAGTTGAAATTTAATGTCAATCCTCTTAACTACATATTACTCTTCAAAAAAATCATTTTACAAATCTAAAGCGTACCGTTTTTCATTTTTCTAAAACACAAAGTCCGCTTTAACAATTTAAAATAATAAAATCAAGTCGAATTATCGGAAATAATATTATACCAGTTACATACAAGGGGATTTTTTAGCTGTGGCATATTACTCTCCGTAAACACCATAGTGTTGCTATCGGACTTTTTTTGGGGACTTTTATTCATAATCTATTAATATTTCGTTCGATAAAAACGGTTGATTTACAAAATAAGTTTTCCACATTTCCTTAACTTTCCACACGGAGTTCTTAACACATTCAACATCGGCCGTGTTAAGTCTGTTAAGTCTGTTAAATTCTGTCAAAACCTGTTATGATGTTTTAACGTCGATTGAATCGGGGTTTCAACCACTTCCTCACTTTTCCTAGCCCCCTACTACTACTACTAAATATCTATTATATATATTTCATTTTTTTTCCGGAAAAAATTTTTCTGAATGAATTTTTGAAAATTCCGGAAGTTTTGAAATCGAAAACGAACAAACCAAAATATTGAAAGGATTAAAGATATGAAAATAACGTTCAATAAGTCGGAGCTGGTACAGGCAGTATCAAATGTACAGCGAGCTGTATCCACCAAGAATTCAATTCCGGCACTGGAAGGAATTCTTATAAAAGCTTCAAACGGCAAGGTTACTCTTTGCGGCTATGACCTTGAAATAGGAATTCGCACTGAACTGGAAGCAACAATAATCGAAGAGGGTGAAATTGTTCTCAGTGCAAAGCTTTTTTCGGAGATTGTACGCCGTATGCCCGATGAAATTATTACAATCGAAACAGATGACAAGCTTATCACATATATTAATTCGGGTGTTGCCGATTATCAGATTGTAGGAATTTCAGCGTATGAATATCCCGAGCTTCCCAGCATTGAAGAGCTTGAAAGCTTTGAGCTTAACGGTAATTTGCTGAAAAATATGATTAAACAGACATATTATGCTGTTTCCGATAACCAAGCAAAACCTATATATACGGGTTCTTTATTTGATTTGAAGGACGGATATCTCAATGTTGTATCGGTTGACGGATTCAGAATGGCTGTCAGAAAAGAAAAAATCGACGGAGATTTTAATTTTAATTTCATCGTTCCGGGAAAGACCTTGAGCGAGGTTCTGAAAATTAACTGTGACGACGAGGGTAAAATCAGTATTGTTGTAGGAAAAAAGCATGTAATTTTCAAGATAGAAAATTATTCCGTGGTTTCAAGACTTATCGAAGGAAAGTTTCTTGAATATGCAGGTACTATTCCGAACGGTGCACAGACAAGTTTGCGTGTAAAAACGAGAGAGCTTGCATCTTCCGTTGAAAGAATGTCACTGCTTACAACCGAAAAACTTCAAAGTCCGGTTAGATTTATTGTTGCAGATGAGGGAATAAAGCTTTTCTGCACAACCGCAGTCGGAAAAGCCAGCGATTGCATTGAACTTCCCTTTGATGGCAGCGAGGTTGAGATTGGATTTAATGCCAGATATTTGCTTGATGCTATAAAAAATTCCGATACAGATGAGCTTCTTTTGGAGTTCAACGGTCCGTTGAAACCGCTTAAAGTTTTGCCTGTTGAGGGAAACAGTTTTATTTTTCTTGTAGTTCCGATGCGATTATCATAATATTTTGCAGCTGTACAATTGCGAAACCTGTTATACTTACGGTCTGAAAGATTTACCATTTGAAAAGCTTGTAGGTGACGGAACAACCCAAGAAGCCGAGCTTTTGTCGCTTATGAAGCTAACTTTCAAAGAAAAATATACTTGAAAGCGTTTAAGATTTAGCACTTTTCTTTCTTCGACCGGCAATTCGCTACGCTGTTGCCTTTGTTGTTTTGTACGGATAGATACGTTTTTGTATATGATTATTTTTATGCTCTAAGAATAGTTTATTTAGTTTCGCTGAGGGTAGTTTGCTTTTCTTTGCAAGTTTGTTTCGTCAGCGAGCGGGGCTCTGCCCCTGCACCCCGCAAGCTTTGAAAAGCTTGACCAAACTTTAACATGCTAAATCTTTTGGATTTTGAGTATAATTTACGATTTGATTTTAACCGTACAGATAGATATTTTTTTCGGTAAGTACATCGATAAGGAGTAAAAATATATGAGAAAAGAAAATATTTATATTGATACAGAATATATCAGACTTAACGATTTGCTTAAAATCGGCGGATTCGGTACAGGAGGACAGGCAAAAATGCTTATCCAGAACGGCGGTGTAAAAGTAAACGGAGAAGTTTGCACTATGAGAGGAAAGAAAATGAGAATAGGCGATTGTGCCGAGTGCAACGGAATTGTTCTTGAGGTGTGTGGCAAATGATTATTACTAAGCTGCAATTTGAGGGATTTCGTAATCTTGATGACGGCGAAATTCTGCCCGACAGCGGTGTAAATGTTATTTTTGGTACTAATGCACAAGGTAAAACGAATTTACTTGAGGGAATTTGGCTGTTAAGCGGTAATAAAAGTTTTCGTGGTTCTCGTGACAGCGAGCTTATTAAATTCGGCAGAGATTATGCAAGACTCAAAATTGAATTCTTTGCAGAGGATAGAGTTCAGAATGCTGAAATTTTATTTCTCAAAGGGAAAAAAGAAGTTAAAATCAACGGTGTGAAAAAAAATTCGGTTTCAGCTTTGATTGGTAAGCTTTGTGTTGTTGTGTTTTCTCCGGAGCATCTTTCTCTTGTAAAGAGCGGACCTGCCGAAAGAAGAAAATTTATTGATAATGCTATATGTCAAATAAAGCCAAGCTACGGCGAGGCTTTATCCGGTTACAATAAAACACTTGCACAAAGAAATGCTTTGCTTAAAGATATACCTATGCATTCGGATCTTTTTGATACACTGGATATCTGGGATTACAGGCTTGCTGTTCTGGGGGCTAACGTTACCAGAATGAGAATTAATTATGTCGAAAGACTTAGCGAGTCGGCGAAAATATATCATATGGGAATTTCCGAAAGTATGGAGGATCTCGACATAAATTATTCTTGTATCACACCAAGGGAATATTGCAGCTCGGGTATGCAGATTCGTGACTATCTGAGTGAGAAAATCCGTGAAAAAAGAACAGAAGACCTTAAAGACGGATATACTTCAATCGGTCCGCATCGTGATGACCTCGAAATATTAATAAACGGAGAAAATGTGAGAACTTTCGGCTCTCAGGGGCAGCAGCGGAGTTGTGTTTTGTCAATGAAAATTGCCGAAGCAGAGCTTATTAAAATTGCAACCTCACAAGAACCGGTTGTGCTGCTTGATGACGTTTTGAGCGAGCTTGACAGTAAAAGACAGGAGTTTTTATTAAATAAAATTTTTGACAGACAAGTTTTTATCAGCTGCTGTGAAGCGGCTTCGGTTGAGCGATTGAAAGGCGGAAGATTGTTTGAGGTTAAAAAGGGTGTTGTAAAAAATTATTATACTCAAAATCTAAAAGATTTAGCATTTTAAAGTTTCGCTCAAGCCTTTACAAAGGCTTGCGGGTGACGGAACACCCCAAGAAATCAAGCCGTAGGCATAGATTGATTGGTGGGTGTTCCTAGTGGTCTTGCACCATCAGGGGCAGAGCCCTTGCTCGCTGACGGAACAAATTATCTTAGAAAATAAACTACCCTCAGCGAAATTGAACAAACTTGCTAAAGAAACACAAAAATAAAAAAATACATCAAAACAGGCAAGAGCGTAGCGAATTGCCGGTCTAAGAACAAAAAGTGCTAAATCTTAACGCTTTCGAGTATAAAAAATATATATTCACAATCAGCCTTCGGTCGGTTTTGTAAATTTTCATAAACATAAAATTTTCATTGAATTAAAAAATTTTTTTTTTAAAATGTCCACAAAACGCTTTTTTTATGGTATAATGTTAAGTGGATATCTGGATTTTCCGTGCTGTCACGGGAATTTAAGAGGGTTTCGGACACATATAATAAAATATGATTAATCATTCAACTATGAAGATTTGTATAAAATATTTTTAATTTTAAATTGTTTTTTATTGGAGGCTTTTTGATGTATCTTCATTTAGGCTCGGACGTTGTAATTCTGAAAAAAAATATAGTCGGAATATTTGATTTGGATACTGCCACTATTTCAAAACATACTAAAAACTATCTCGCTCTTGCCGAAAAAGAAGGCAGAGTTGTCACGGTTTCTTATGAGCTGCCTAAGTCTTTCGTTGTAAGTATGGAAAACGGACGTGCCGCAGTGTATATCAGTCAATTGTCTTCTCAGACACTTCTAAAACGCTTTGCTTCAAAGTTAAGTTAATACAATAAATAAGAATTCAAAATATATCTATATGAAAGTTATCAAACCGTAAAGGGGAGTTCCTATGGGTAGGAAAAATAGAAAATGTCCTTATTGCAAAAGCAAGGTTTCGTATTTCGGAGCTTTGTCGGAGCTGCAAAGCGGTGAGCATACTTGCCGCAATTGTTATAAAAATTCAAATATTTCGTTTCAAAAAACAATCTATATTCCGGCAGCTGTGGCTCTTCTTATTGCAATCGCTGTTGCTGCAATGTTCTTTTGGTTTAAAATTATCACAAATTTGATTTTAGCACTTGTTTTAATACTTGTTCCTTTTGGTGTCTTTTATTTCATCACTCCCCTGTTTTTTATATTGGAAGAGATAAAAAATGAAGCCCAAACACCTGTTATGATTGTGCCGAAACGAGCCGCACGAGCGGAAAAGCAATCTCGGACTTTTAAGAGTGATGAGGTTGCTAAGGTTGAAGTTGCTAAGGTTGAAAAAATTAAGACCGAAAAAGTTAAGGCTGAAAAAGTTAAGACGGAAAAAAAGAGCAGTGATACAAAGAAGAAATCGTGCGGCGGTAAATTTTCTCAATTTGTAAGAACTTATATTATTCTTCCCGATGATGACGAGGAGATTGACAATAAAGCCGATAAAAATAATACCGAGCCGAAAATTAATAATAAACCCGATTCGGATTTTATTATCGAAGAGAGTATCGAGCCGGAGATTACCAACGTAACCGAAACAGAGGAGATTGTTTCTGAGATTAACGATGAAACAACCGAAAAAAATGTTTCGGAAAATATCACTCCGATTGAAGTTAAAGCTGATGATAAGCCTAAGCTGAATTTTAATAAGCTTTTCTCAAAGCTCAATTTCAGCGATAATAAAAAGACAGAATTGCCTGTATCGGAACATAATTCCTATAATGCTGATGTGAAATCTGAAATATCCGAGAATTTAAACGGTCCTGTTTATCATAGATTGACAAAAACAAATAAGGTTAGTTTTATTTATTATCCCGATAAAAAGGCTATTATTTCCGTTCATTTGAGTGTTCCGGATAATACGGCGGAAGAAATTAATCCCGAGAATGTAAAATCCGATACTGTTGTTGAAGAGCTTAAAAACGAAGCTATAGAAACAATTGTTGATGAACCCAAAACCGAAACCGTCGAAACAGTTGTTGACGAAACCGAAACTGTTGAAATTGCTGCTGAGGAGAGTAACAATGAAGTTACAGAAGCAATTGAAATGGTTGTAGAAAAAGCAATCGAAGCAGAAAAGAACGAAGAAGAAAATCGTGAAGTTGTGAATTTCTTTGCCGATAAAAACAATGAACAAGTTGACGAGAATATTTCCGAAATTCAAAGCGTAGACATTCATACAGAAAATGTTACAGATGATGTTCCCGAAACTGTTGACGAGGATTGGGTTGATTATTCTCCCGAAAAAGGCGAATTCATTGCTTTGAGCTTTAGTGAACATAAAAAATCCGATACAGATAATATTATCGGTTTATCCGATGTAAATTTTGATATTGCCGAAAGTGAAGAAATTCCACACGACAATATTGAAACAAAGGATAGTTTTGTTGATTATGAATTTGAAGATAAGCTGCCTGTTATAGTTGTTGAGGACTCAAAAAAAAAGTTGTCGGAGCTTGACAGCAAGCTTTTTGAAAAAAATCCGACAAAGTTTGAATGGAATGTATTTTCAGCCGAACCCCGAGAGCTTGGTTTAAAACCCGAGAAAGCTAATTTTGATGTCGGCAATTTGATTGACCCTGTTGTCAATGATGAGATTGATTATAAATCCGAATATGAGATATTTTCACAGGATATATCAGATGAAATTCCAAATGAAAAAGATTTATCGGAAAATATTGAAATCCCTGCCGATAACAAAGGTGAAACAAAGGAAAAACATAAGTTTGGTTTATTTTCAAAATATGTTTCAAAAATAAAAAATGAGAGTGTTTTCAATTTCGAGAAGTCCGGAAAATCCAATAAGAATTTTGACGAAAAGCCTGATGAGATTCTTGAATTTAGTGATAATTTGCCCAATGAAGAAATTAAGGTTGATGAAATTATTGAATTTTCATCAAATTTGAAAACAGATGAAAATAATGAAGTTGTAGAGGAATTTTCGGAAGCCGATAACAGTGAAACTTTATCCGAGGCAACAGAAATTGAGCCTGAAAATATTTCTGTGGAAGATAATAATATTTCACCGGAAACAGAATTTGAAATGGATTATGAAACTGTTGCTAATGATGTTGTAAATGTCGAATTGGAGAGCGTAGAAATTTCCGAAAAGGAAGTTGAGGACGAAGAAATAGGAATCTTCAAGCCGGAGGAGTTTATGTACGGTGAGTTCTCAAATAAGGAAATTTCCGCAGAAGACGAGCCTGTAAATGTGGAAAAAAATGAAGACTATTACAAGTTCGATGAAGATGATGACGATGTTCCCGAAATTGAGGACGAAGAATTTTCCGAGGAGAACGAGGATTACTACAAGTTCAACGAGGAAAATGACGATGTTCCTGAGGAGGAAAATGTTTCCGAAGAGGACGAGGATATTACAAGTTCAACGAGGAAAATGACGATGTTCCTGAGGAAGAGAATGTTTCCGAAGAGGACGAGGATTATTACAAGTTCAACGAGGAAAATGACGATATTCCTGAGGAAGAGAATGTTTCCGAAGAGGACGAGGATTACTTCAGGTTCGATGAAGAAGATGATGACGACAGTGTTCTTGTAACAGAAACTGTCGAGGGTGCGATTGAGTATATCCCGGAAGAGAAAAACGAGGATAGCTTTGTAGTTGATTATTCAATGGATAAATCAGATGAATTTGAGGATATTTCAAGCGGTGAGCAATTGGATCAAAATTTCAATCTGGAAGAATTCCGTGCAAAAAGCACCGAGAAGAACCCCATTAAAGAAACAGTAAATGCAGAGCCGATTATTCCCGTGAAAATTGATTCAAGCGGAAACAGAATAGACAAGTCTGAGAAGCCGTCCCATTACGAGAAGAAGTTTCCGAATGCGGCAAAGGCGGCAGCCGAACAAGCAGCGGTTTCTGAGCTGAAAAATAAGAAAGATCAGCAAAAGGCTAAAGCTGCAAATAAGACCAAAAAGAAAAAATCCGACAGTGATTCCGCAAAGCCCAAAGATGTTCAGAAAAAAGAAACTCCGAAACCTAAGGAAACAACAAAGGCTCAGGAGCAGAAAACGGGATTTTTCTCCGGCTTGAAGAATAAAATCATTGAAGCTACGGAGGAAGAACGTCAGGCGGCTTTTGAAGAGGAAGAGCGTGAAAGAAAACTTGCCGAGAGAGAAGCCCGCCGAAAGGCTAAGGAAAAAGACAAGGAGAAAGCCGAAAAGCTCAAGGTTCAGGCTGAGAAAGAAAAAACTAAGTCTAATGCCGTTGTGAATGCCGCAAAGGAAAGCAGCGAAAAGCTTGAAAATCGGGCAAAAGCAGATGTCGAGGAGAGAAAGAAGAAATCTCAGAAAACCAAGCGAATTGAGAAAAATAAGGTGAAGATTCCTTCAAATGTTCCTGCGGACGGCAAGACTATTGTTTTTGAAAATTCCGAAAAAACTGTCACCAAGGAATATGAGGTTCAGGAGAAAATCGTGCTGGACAGCGTTAAGGATAAGGTCAAAGAGCTTGAAAACAAGAAAGTGACCGAAGCCGAAAAGGTGAAGATTATCTCCGAGAAAGTTGACGAAGAAAAACGTCAGGAAAAGATTGAGAAGCTTAAAACCGAGCAGGAAGAACAGAGAGTTCGCAAAGAGAAAAAACGTAAGGAAAAGCAGCTCCAAAATGAGCGGCTTGAAAAGGCTGAGGAGATTAGACGTGAACAGATTAAGCAGGTTCGCAAAAATCAGAATGCACGAAAAAAGCTTGAAGAACAGCTTGAGGAAAAGCGTGCCCCCGGCAGCGTAAGCCTTAAGGAAGTGAATAATGTTCGTTCAAAGGTTTCTCAGAAGAAGAAAAAGAGAGAGCAGGAAGCGGACGAATTGTTGTAATAATTGATTGCTTGAGGTTTATAATATGCTTAAATTACCGATATGTCCGTACTGCGGATTTAAATTCGATTACTCAAAAGCAAGAAAGTCTTTATCCGAAAAGGAAGTAAAGTGCAAAAAATGCGGCAAGATTATGAGTGTTTCCTATAAGCTTGCCGCAGCCAAAACGGCGGTTTTGTTTTTTGTGTTTCTTGTTTTTGTGAATACGGTTTATCTGTTTCACTCGAAAAGTCAAACTATTATTCCGAATATAATATTGACGGTTGTATTTATATTTGTTTATCTTGTTATTGTGCCGCTGAAAATAAAATTCGGGAAGATTGACGGTCAGGAAGACCCTCCCGAAAAGCTTAAAAAGAATAGACACAGACATAAGAAAACTAAGAAATAATGCGTAATTTGTAATTATACTCACGGTCAAAAAGATTTACCATTTTAAAGTTTGGTCAAGCTTTTTAAAGCTTGCGGGGTGCAGGGGCAGAGCCCCGCTCGCTGACGAAATCAACTTGCAAAGAAAAACAAACTACCCTCAGCGAAACTAAACAAACCAGCAACAGCAAACAACAAAAGCACTTCTCAAAACAACATCTTTCCTTACAAACCAAAACAGGCAACAGCGTAGCGAATTGCCGGTCTAAGAAAGAAAAGTGGTAAATCTTAATGCTTGCTAGTATACGATAATCGGAAGTTTAGTGGGCAATCCCGATTAGGGTTTGTAACCACTTCTCTTCCGTATTTCGGCAGACATTGCTTGTTTGTTGATAAGAGTTTGATTTTATTCTTTTGAAATCAAACTGTTATTAGCAAACAGTCAATATGTGTATCAAATATTTTTAATCAATTATTCAGGTGCGTTGAATAAAAAATAAATATCTTGAAATGTTTCAAGCGGACGTTGTCCGCTAAAATAAGTAGATCAAATACAGAAAGAGGGGTTTCCATGGATAATCTGGAAATTGCAAAAACCGAACAGGAGTATACCGCCGATGAAATACAGGTTCTCGAAGGCTTGGAAGCTGTAAGAAAAAGACCCGGTATGTATATCGGTACTACAGGTTCGGACGGTTTGCATCACTTGGTGTATGAGATTGTGGACAACTCAATCGATGAAGCCCTTGCCGGCTACTGCAATAAGATTGATGTTACAATTTTGCCCGACAACGTAATTAAGGTTCGTGATAACGGTCGTGGTATTCCCGTAGGGATTAATCAAAAAATGGGTATGCCGGCGGTGACGGTTGTTTTCACAGTCCTGCACGCAGGAGGTAAATTCGGCGGCGGCGGTTATAAGGTTTCGGGCGGTTTGCACGGTGTGGGTGCGTCTGTTGTAAATGCTCTTTCAACGTGGCTTGAAGTAAAGGTTTGTGACGGAGAGAAAATTTATCGCCAAAGGTACGAGCGTGGAAATATCGTCACCGACCTTGAGATTATCGGCGAATCAACCGAGCGTGGCACGGAAGTTATATTTAAGGCTGATCCCGATATTTTTAAAGAAACAGTAGTTTACGATTATGCTATTCTTGAAAAAAGACTGAGAGAGCAGGCATTTTTGAATGCAGGAATTCATATTGAGCTTAGGGACGAGCGTGACGAAAATCCCGAAAATCACAAAAAGGAATCTTTATGCTATGAGGGCGGTATATCAAGCTATGTAGAGTATATTCACAAAAGAAAATCGGTTGACGTTCTTCACGAGAATATTATATATTTTGCGTCTTCAAACGAGGAACAGACAAGTTTTGCCGAGGTTGCGTTCCAGTATAATACTGATTATACCGACAATATAATTTCATTTGCAAATAATATTCGCACAAAGGAGGGCGGCACTCACGAAGAGGGTTTTAAACGTGCGATTACAACCGTTATGAACGAGTATGCAAGGAAACTCAAATTCTTGAAAGACAGCGACAAAAATCTTCTCGGTGAGGATTTCCGTGAGGGTATGACTGCCGTTATCTCGGTTAAACTCAGAGAAGCTCAGTTTGAGGGTCAGACTAAGGCGAAGCTTGGAAACACGGAAATGAGAACGCTTGTGCAGAATCTTGTAAACGAAAAACTCAGAGTTTACTTTGACGAGAATCCCGACCTGCCGGGCAAGCTTGCGGATTGTCAGTCGAGAAATCCCGAGGAAACGGAAGTTTACATAGTAGAGGGAGATTCTGCGGGCGGTTCTGCTAAAAACGGCAGGGATCGAAAGTATCAGGCTATTCTCCCCCTTTGGGGTAAAATGCTTAACGTTGAAAAGGTTCGTGAAGACAAGATAATCGGAAACGATAAGCTTATGCCTGTTATAACAGCACTCGGTACGGGTATTAAGTCCGATTTTGACATTACAAAGCTTCGCTACGGAAAAGTAATTATTATGGCAGATGCCGATGTAGACGGCTCTCATATCAGAACACTTCTTTTGACATTCTTCTTCAGATTTATGAAACCGCTTGTGGAGCAGGGTCATGTGTACATTGCACAGCCGCCGCTTTACAGAATCACAAAGGGAAAGACTAATCACTACTACGCATATTCCGATGAAGAGCGTGACAGGATTTTGCGTGAACTGAACTGCAAAACAGAGATACAGCGTTACAAAGGTCTTGGTGAGATGGACCCAGAACAGCTTTGGGAAACGACTATGAATCCCGAAACAAGAATTATGCTGAAAGTTACGGTTGAAGACGCAGAAGCGGCGGACGAAACCTTTAAAATTCTTATGGGTGAAAAGGTTGAGCCGAGAAGACTGTTCATTGAAGAGAATGCTAAGTATGTTCAAAACTTAGATATATGAGTAATTTGTTATTAGAGGAGAGAATCAGATAATGGATAATGAAACAAATCAGGGCATTCCCACATCAAGAATTATCGATGTTGATTTGGATAAGGAAATGAGAAAATCTTTCCTCGATTACTCAATGTCGGTTATCGTGAGCCGTGCTTTGCCCGACGTTCGTGACGGTTTGAAGCCCGTTCACAGAAGAATTTTGTACGCAAAGTATGAAAATAATATTTTGCCTACTTCCCCATATAAAAAATGTGCGACCACCGTCGGCGACGTTCTCGGTAAATATCACCCCCACGGCGATGCTTCCGTTTATGACGCTCTTGTGCGTCTTGCACAGGATTTCAGTATGCGATATATGCTTGTTGACGGTCACGGAAACTTCGGCAGCGTTGACGGCGACCCCCCTGCCGCTTACCGTTACACGGAATCCCGAATGAGTAAGATTTCCGTTGAAATGCTCCGTGATATCGATAAAGATACAGTTGATTTCGTGCCGAACTATGACGATACCAGAAAAGAACCGTCTGTTCTTCCCACAAGATTTCCGAATCTGCTTGTAAACGGAAGTACCGGTATTGCAGTCGGTATGGCTACGAATATTCCTCCGCATAATCTCAGCGAGGTAAGCGATGCGATTTGCTACCTTGTAGACCACCCTAACGCTAATCTTACCGAGCTTATGGATTTCATTAAAGGTCCGGATTTTCCGACAGGCGGTATGGTTATGGGCAGAAGCGGCATTAGAGCCGCATATGCTACAGGAAGAGGAAAAATTACTCTCCGTGCAAAAACAGAGATTGTCGAAGCCAAAAACGGCAGAAGCAAAATTATTGTGAGCGAACTCCCCTATCAGGTCAATAAAGCAAAGCTTATCGAAACTATCGCAGAATATGTTCGAGATAAGAAAATTGACGGAATTACCAACATCGAAGACCATTCCGACAGAAACGGTATGCACATTGAGATTGACGTAAAACGTGAAGCAAATGCACAGTACGTTTTAAATCAGCTTTTCAAGTTTACTCAAATGCAGATTACTTTCGGTGCGATAATGCTTGCCATAGTGAACGGTGAGCCGAAAATTCTCGACCTCAAAAAAATACTTGAGCTGTACGTGGAATTTCAGGTTGATATAATTACAAGACGTTCTATTTTTGACCTCAAAAAAGCTCAGGACAGACTTCACATTTTAGAGGGTTTGAAAACAGCTCTCGACTACATTGACGAAGTAATCAACGTTATTCGTGCAAGCAAGGACCAAGCAGCTGCAAAACAGGCCTTAAGTGAACGTTTCGGACTTGATGATGTGCAAACTCAGGCAATAGTTCAAATGCGTTTGGGTCAGCTCACGAATCTCGAAAGAAATAAAATCGAAGATGAAATCAGTGCTTTGAATGTGAAGATTGCCGACCTTAACGATATTCTCGGCAGCCGTGAGAGAAAGTACGGTATTATCAAGGAAGAAATAACAGAAATCAGAAATAAATACGGTGACGAGAGAAGAACGGAAATCTGCACAGTCAACGGCGAAGTTGATGTGGAAGACCTTATACCCCGTGAAGAATGTGTGCTTACTCTCACAAATCAGGGTTATGTAAAACGTCTTACAGCCGATACATATAAGGCTCAGAAGCGTGGCGGCAGAGGTATTTCGGGTGTCGGTAAGTCCGATGACGACGTTGCTGCTGATATGTTTGTAATAAACAGTCACGATTATGTTCTGTTCTTTACAAATCACGGCAAGGTATACAGAATAAAATGTTATGAAGTTCCTATGGGCAGCCGTACATCAAAGGGTGCAAAAATCAACGGAATTCTTCCGCTTGCCGATGAAGAACATGTAAGCTCGATTATTAAAGTTCCTAACGTTGAGAGTGAAACGGAACGCTACCTTGTTATGGTCACTAAACATGGCATAATTAAGAGGGTTGAGCTTAGTGCATTTGATTCTATTCGTAAGATTGGTTTGAGAGCAATTGATTTGAATGAGGGCGATGAGCTTTCATGGGTTCGCTTGACCAACGGCAACAATGAATTGCTTGTTGCGACTAAATTAGGCAAGGCTATTCGTTTCAAGGAAACAGATGTCCGTGCTATGGGAAGAGCCGCAAGAGGCGTTCATGCACTTAAACTCGGCGAGGGCGACAGCGTTATCGGTATGTCTACACTTCGTGAGGACGGTTACGTTCTGACGGTTTCCGAAACAGGCTACGGCAGACTTAGCAAAATTGAAGATTACCGTATTCAGTCAAGAGGCGGTATGGGTGTTATAAATTATCACACAAAGAAGTACGGAGATGTTGCGGCTATTAAGGTTGTTGACCTAGATGACGATGTAATTCTCATTGCTGATAACGGTACAATTATCAGATTCAAAGCCGATACGATAAATATTCATTCACGTTCGAGCAAAGGTGTTAAGGTGATGAAGCTTGCGGACGGTGCAAAGGTTGTTACTATCGCAAGAGCACAGCATGAAGAGGATAGTTCGGACAATGAAGAGGAAAATTCTGAGGAGTTTTCCACAGAGAATGAAGAAAATGTGGAAAACAAAGAATAACTTTTGGCGGAGCGAAGCTTGTTAAAGTTTGGGTCAAGCCTTTACAAAGGCTTGCGGATTCCAAAGGCAGAGCCGGCGACGGCACGACATAGGAGTGCCTAGTGCTGTGCAGTCGCTGACGAAACCAAACTGCAAAGAAATACACACTACCCTCAGCGAAACTAAACGAAATTTTCAAAGAAACAAAAAATAAAAGTCCCACAAAAAAACAATATCCTCCGATATAAATAAAAATAGGCAACAGCGAAGCGAATTGCCGACCCAAGAAAGAAAAATTTTCGATAAACAGTAAAAGACAGCGTACAGAGTAAAAAACTGTACGCTGTTCCGAGATTAATTGGTGACTGAAAATGTACAATTACAACAACAATAAATCCCTAAAAGCAAGTATGCGTGATGAAATCGAAGAAATTATAAAAAACGAAAATATCGACAGAAGCCGATTCCACGAGTTTGACAAGCACCGCTACAATGAAATAATCACAAAATTCTATTATACATTTTTCGATTATAATAAATACAAAAAAATTTCCCTTGACTATGTTTGGCTTAAGCTGCGAAGTGATATTGAATGTAAATGTCTTCAAAGTAGTTTGTGGTATGATTGGGAGGAATATCTCTCAAATATAAAAAAATATTTTCCAAACGAGAATAAAACATATTATCTTATTTTAAGTTACGGTTGGGTTTATGAGGGATATATAATCGAAATTCAAAAGGTTCTTCTTGAAACAACGGGTTTGCTTGAAGATTTCTATATTGTGTCGAAAAAATTTGATAAAGTAATTTGTCATTGTGACGACGGAAATAATATGTCGGCTTTTGAAAAACAAGAACATCAAAACTATCCGTCTTGATGCTTTCACCAAAAATAAATCCGCTCTAAGACTTTACGAAAAGTTGGGTTATACAATAGTTGGTTCTGCATATTGGCGAAAGGGAAGATTTTTTCTTATGGAGAAAAAATTATAAACGTATGAAAAATAAACGCAGATTTTTTATAACGGTAATTACGGTTTTGATAGTATTATGCGTTGCGGTGTATGTGCTGTTTCTGCATAACGGTAAAGTGTATTATAACAGCGACTTCAATATCGAAGATTATAAAAGTCAAAAAGATATGAACAGCAACGGCATTGACGACCAAACCGAAATTTTACTCAGAACAAGGGAGTATATTTCCACTGCTCCGAAGTATAAAAGCGAATACTATATCGGCGGATATCCCACGGGAGAATACGGAGTTTGTACAGATGTTGTCGGGTACGCTCTCAAAAATTCGGGTTACAATTTAATGGTGCTGCTGAATAATGACGTTATTGAAAATCCGCAGGATTATGATATTGATGAACCCGATGTCAATATAGATTTCCGCAGAGTGAAAAATTTGATTGTTTACTTCAATCATACCGCAGAATCGCTTACAACGGATATTAATGATATTTCACAGTGGCAGGGCGGTGACATTATCGTTTTCGCCGACCATATCGGTATTGTATCGGATAAGCGTAATAAAAATGGTCAGCCGTTTGTTATTCATCACGCTTACCCCTGTCAGCCTGAGTATGAAGAGGATTTGTTCGGCAGACCGATTAATTTTTACGGTGAGATAAAAGGTCATTTTAGAATCAGCTAATACAGGAGAAATAAATGTTTTGCAATACGTATAATATAAATACATTCAATAACTATAAATATGTAGTAGTTCTGTCGGAGTATAACGGTAAAATTCTTCTCAGCCGCCACAAAAACAGAACTACATGGGAAACTCAGGGCGGTCATATCGAAAACGGCGAAACACCGATTGACGCAGCAAAACGTGAGCTTTTCGAGGAATCGGGTGCTGTTGATTTTGACATATATCCCCTTTGTGACTACAGAGCAGGAGATAAAGAAACTAATGATTTTGCAAACGGTGTTGTTTTTCATGCGGTTATAAAAACACTTGGCGAACTTCCCGAAAGCGAAATGGCAGAGGTAAAGGAGTTTGACAGTCTGCCTGAAAATCTCACCTACCCTGATATTACAACGGAATTATTCACATATCTGCAAGCAGCGGCAGGCAAGATAGTTTGTTAATTAGCTGTACATAATTTTTTTAAAAGAGAAATACAAATTTTAATTGAAAAAAATTCCCTATAATGATATAATATATTTAAGAGCGAAGTCCTGCTTTAGTGGGTTCGGATAGATTATTATTAAAAAGGGGGATTATTATGAGTGAAATTGTAAAAGATAAAATTCCTATTCCAAAGTATACCAAGGGCGAGGAAATTTTTAATATGGTGTCGCATATTGTCGGAGGTGCAATGGGAATTGCGGTTGCGGTTCTGTGCATAATTGGGGCGGCAAAGCATCATAATGCTTATGCTGTTGTGAGTGCGGCAATATTCGGAAGTATGATGATTGTGCTTTATAGTATGTCAAGCATTTACCACGGATTAAGCCCGAATTTGAAAGCCAAAAGGGTTTTCAGAGTTCTCGACCATTGCACGATTTTTTTCTTAATCGCAGGCACGTATACTCCGCTTGCACTCTGTCCGCTCAGAGAGTACAACACCGCACTCGGCTGGACTTACTTCGGTATTGTGTGGGGACTGGCGGCTATAGGCGTTACGCTTACCGCAATTAATCTTGATAAGTTCAAGGTTCTGGGAATGGTTTTGTACATATCTATCGGTTGGTGTATTGCCCCTGTGCTGAAAATTGTTGTTTCCGAGATAGGTCAAGGCGGTTTTACATTCCTGCTCCTCGGCGGAGTTAGTTATACTATCGGTGCTGTACTTTACGGAATCGGCAAAAAGAAAAAGTATATGCACTCTGTTTTCCATATTTTTATTGTTATCGGAAGTTTACTTCACTTTTTCTGTATTTTATTCTATGTGCTTTAATAGAAAAAAATTACCTCGTCCGTTTTGGGCGAGGTTTGTTGTTTTTAATTATTTCAGCTCCTCCTCACGATTCATTACTCTGCCTGTTTTGTTACGGTTGATATCGTAAATATCCCATTGTTCCATTTTAGTGTTCTCCAATATATTATTTTCGTTCACGTGTTATACGTGGGTTACGTAACTCCATAACTTCAAATACTCTGTCGGTTTCAATATCGATATTCGGCGATAATAATATCGTGCATACAATTGAAGTCTTTCCGTCTTCAAGAACAACCTTGATTTGACGAAAAAGTTCTCTGAATTTATATCTGTAAATTTTACAGCAGACTTTTTTTATATCCTCATATGCGACAATTGTTCCTGTACCTTTACCGATTACAAAACAATCTCCCAGAATAACACTTCCCGAAAAACGCTTTTCTCCGTTAAAAAAATCATTTTCAAGAGTTGAATGACCGAAGCTGTTTTCAATTTTTTCAAGACGTGCCGTTGCTTTTGTTTTGATTATATGCTGTCTTACAAGTAATACCGCACCAATGACTAATGCTGTGATATTAAGCTCCAGACTTACTTCAAAAGCTCTCCGTGTAGTAGGAACTGCAATAATGGGTATAAATAAAAGAATACCTGAAACTATAAATATAATTCCTAATACAGTATGCCAAAATTGAGGTGATGCGAACTTTATAATCTGTTTTCTTGTATTGTTATCCATATTATTTGTAACCTACCTTTATGTTTTCATTCTTTGAAAGAATAAAGCCTATAACTTGACGAAGCTCATCATCGCCTTTTCCGCCCAAAGGTATTCTGCAAAGGTCAACGACTTTTCTGTCGGGTACAATTACTGCTTTCAAAATTCTTGAATCCTCTACATAATTTGTTTTGTGAACATACTGGTAAATTTGAATTATATCGCTGTATGTAATAACAGTTCCGGTATTTTTGCCTATTAAAAATGTCTGCCCGAGAATGAGTAAATTTTTGAAAGCCTTTCCGCCTGTGCGGAAGTCGTTCAGTAGAATTTGCGTGCCGCCGTTTGCGTCAATTTCGGCGAGCCGTTTATCGGCTTTTTTCATAATGGAAATACCGGCAGCCGCTGTTATAATT
This sequence comes from uncultured Ruminococcus sp., assembly GCA_902801245.1. Lineage (GTDB taxonomy): Bacteria > Bacillota > Clostridia > Oscillospirales > Acutalibacteraceae > RUG592. The sequence continues at coordinate 20,310 of CADCHW010000049.1, read as the reverse complement.
CCTATAACAAAAATAACAGAACCTATAACTATCACAACTTCTTTATTTTCAACTTTTGCCGGAATCGAAACAGCAAGAATAATTATCCCGATTAATATAAAAACTGCCCCTACAATGAAAATAGCAGGCGACGGTCGAATAAACTTTTTCAGTTCCTTGATATCGTTTTGGTACATTGTAACACCCTCTCTTGATTTGTATAATTTAATTATACTATTTTTTGTAAATGTGGTCAATGAAAAGGAATACAAAATTTGTGAAAAATAAACTCTCCGTAAAAGCAAAATATCTTTTTACGGAGAGTATTTTGTTATACCAAATTATTAATTTTCTGCAAATTATTAATTTTCTGTTTAAGCTCACCCACAGGCAAGCCGACAACATTGTAAAAGTCACCCTTAATCCGTTTTACAAGCAACGCACCCTTTCCCTGAATGCCGTAAGCTCCTGCTTTATCCATAGGCTCACCTGTTGCAATGTACTCGTCAATGTCGGTGTCTTTCAGATTGTAAAACTCTACTTCCGTTACTTCCGAAAAGCTGATGTTTTGACCTTTGTAAAAAATACTGACACCTGTGATTACACGATGTGTTTTACCCGAAAGAAGCTTAAGCATTTCACGAGCCTGTTCTTCGTCTTTAGGCTTGCCTAGCATAATATCACCGATAAAAACTCCTGTGTCACAGCCGATAACTATGTCGTCAAAATGATTCTTCTCCGCAACGCTCCGCAACGTGACGTGACTTTTTCAGTGCGAGATATTCCGGATACTGTTCAAGCTCAATGGAACGTCTTACAGTTTCGTCAATGTCAGACGGTTCGACGGTGAAATCGTCAAAAATGAGTTTTAAAAGCTCCTGCCTGCGAGGCGAAGCGGACGCAAGTACAATCATAATTAAAAAAACTCCTAAGTGCAAATTTATTTTTACTATTATATCACATTTTTAACAAATAATCAATTCATTTTTTGGCATTTATAAGTGGAATTTTTTTAAGACTATTATTGACAATTCTTCTTCAATGGTGTAAAATTACACTATAGAGGCGGTGAGAGTTTGGATAGAGATGATTTTATTGCATTGTGTAATTCAAAGGTAAAGCTTGTTAGAACGGAATTTTCTTTTAGTCAAGAAAAAATGGCTCTTATGCTCGGTATTTCAAAAAAGACTTTGGTCGAAATCGAAAAGGGTCGTTCTTCTCTCGGGTGGTCGGGCAGTGTGGTTCTGTGTGCAATCTTCAGCAGCAGCGAGATTCTTAACAATACTTTTACTCAAAACCCTGTTGACGTTTTCAGAAATATTGCCTTTGAAAATTCCGAGCCGAATTACCGTCAGGCTAATACATACCGCATATGGTGGCAGACTATACTCCAAAATGACGAGTACCTTATCGAACAGAATATTGTATCTCAGCATTACAGACTTCTCACTAAGGATAACAAAATTGTCGCATCGTCTTTTAATATTGAGGATTTGAAAAAAATAATGAATAAGTAAAGGAGGATTAATATGGAATTTTTTATTTTTATTGTCTTTGTTATTCTGATAATTTCACTTTCAAAATCACGAAAAGAAATTAAAGAACTGAGAAATCAAGTGAATTTTCTCGACAGTAAAATCCGTGATTTGTACGACAAGGCTTATTATAATTATGAGCAGATAAAGCAGCTCAAAAACAGCGATGTAACCGAAAACAATAATGCTCCCGACAGTGTTCAGCCGCCTGTTAATGCTCCCGTTCCCCCTCAGCCTGTTCCGGATAAGTCGTTTAATCCCTACAGAAAGCTTGAAAATATTCCGACTATATTCAAAGATGATGTTCGTGAAAATGTTCCGATTGTAAGTATGAGTACTTCACCGGAAAATGTTTCACAGGTTAATGGTTCTCCGATACATAGTGATTCCGGACAGCCTGTTAATGCTCCTGTCGCTGCAAGTGTTCAGATACGGCAGAATCCCGAAACTCCCCCGGCAATCACGTCCGTCACTAAGAATGACATTAAGACCGTTCACGCTCCGATTGCAGATAACGTCACACCCCCCACTCCAAACGTGCCTCCCGAACAAAAGAAAAAATCTCCCCAAACTCCGCAGCTTAAATCATTTGAAAATTGGCTTGGCACAAGGCTTTTCAACGTTGTGGCTTCTCTTATGATTTTCATAGGTCTTGTTCTCTTCTGTACGCTCGGCTATGAGTATATTACCGACACTATGAAAATGGCGGCGATGTTCGTTGTCAGCGGTGCATTTATCGGTCTGGGTGCGTTCTTTACACGTCAGAATAAATCCGTATTTTCGCTGGGTCTTACGGGCTGCGGATTTGGTTCATTCTTTATTTCAATATTGTTATCACATATATATTTTCACGTCTTAACAGATGTTGCAGCATTTGGACTTCTCCTAGTCTGGGCGATATTCGCACTCTATATGTCGAAAAAGCTCGATTCGGTTATGCTGAGTGTGACAGCACATATGGGTACGGCTGTATCGATTTGTTTTGCATTTTCGCTTGGTTTTTCCGCAGAGAAAATTATTCTTCCCGTTGCGTATCAGATAGCGGCTATTGCAGTTATTATTATCGGTAATATATTCTGCTGTAAGAAAACATATCGTTTCGGATTGTTTATGTCCGAAATACTTATGATTTATACATCAATAGTTATGTGCGTGACGTTTAGTGATATCTCCGTTATGCCCGATGTAGTTTCACCTGCTTTCACAATAATAATATTTACAGTACAGTTTATAGCAATATCGTTTATATCTTATTTAATAACTATATCAACGGCTGCTCTCGAAACCGAAAAGCCTAATGTGAATAATCTTAATGATATTATATTTTTTGCACATATTTCAAATAAAATACTTTGGATATCGGGAGTTATTACTTCGGCAGGATTTGTAACATATTTTATCTTGAAGAATGCCTATAGTATTGACAGCGTGGTCTACCCTACTTTGGCAGTTTGCACGGCGGTAGTGGGTCATATTTTAGTGACGCTGTTTATGAGCGAAAAGCTGAATTTCAACGAGAAGCTTTCAAAAATTTCGATTTGGTTTAATTCGATTGCCGTTATGCTTTCACTGTTGATTCAGGCAACGGCAAGAGATGTTTTGCAGGGAATGCCGTTCCTGTTTGTGTATATCGGGTTTGTTATGCTTATTATTCGATATACGAAAAATAAAAAGCTCAATCATCTTGTCGCATTTTTGATTGGCTGTGAAATGGTGTATATGGCACTTTACGGATATTTTGCAGCTGCAAATGTTGTACTTAGTATTGTATATATGGTTATTGTCGGAGTTGAAATTCTTCTCCATTGGTTTATGCAGAGCGGCGAAAGCAGAGAAAGACGTTTCACGTTCTTTAAGATGTCGGAATATTTGTGGCTGAGTGTATCTGTTATTCCTATCAATGTCAGCGAGTTCAGCGACATTTCATTCCCTCTTATTCTGAGTGAATTTGCGTTAATCAATATTATAGCATATGTTTTGAAATACGGCAGAGATAACGAACCCGAACTGCAATTGACTGTTAAAATAGAATCATTGGGTACAATTTACACAAGTATATTTGCACTTGCGTTTAACGCTTCGGGAACTTTAGGCGACATTTTAGCAATAAAGATTGTATTTATAATCCTGTCGGCAGCTTTAACCGCACTTTACATCAAAGATTTTGTTACATCTAAGTTCACTGCTTTACAGGTAATTGCCGCCGCTACAATATCGGGATTTATCACTGTGTTCTTTATAGGCTTTGCGGACAGTTGGAAGTTAGCGGAAATTTATACATACGTTCTCCAATGCAAGCCGATGTTTTTAATAGCCGCAATTGCACTTGTTTTGATTTACCGTTATAACAGAAATCACGAGCTGCAAGTTTTTGTATGGGCAGTGCTTGGAATAGATGCGTTCTTAATGCTGTTCTGGGGATACGGCGAGCTTATATATGAATTTAGAAATAACACTCCTGCGTACATAATTTCCGTATTGGTATGTATCGTACACGCAGTTATTAACGCTTTGATTTTGTATTCTTCTTGGAGGATTCAAAATAAAGAACAACGCAGAAGTACATTAACAGCCGTAAAAATGATTGAATATTTCTGGATAAATATGTCTTCATTTGCAATTTGTTCGGAAATAACAGATAAGTTTTTACCACGTGAATGTGCATTTGCTGTGCTGACATTAATTAACGTTGTATTGTTCATACTTGAATATCATAAAAGCAGTAAGGTTCTTGACATAACAGTAAAAATTGCGTCATCTGTAGTGCTTTATATATCTGTTATATTTATGACGGAAAAAATTCGTGTGCCGCAGTCACCTGTAGTAAGCCGCTTTGTGGCAGTATATACTATCCGTGTAGCGTTAATTCTTTTGACAGTCGCTCTTTACTATCTGATTTCAAGAGAGATTTTAAAATCGAGGTCTGTGATTATTCAGGCTTATGTCGGCTTTACCGCAACATGTATTGTTAATGCGGCTTGCAGCGGATTGTCAAATATATTTGAAATTGCATATATTTTCAGTATAGTGACAATGATTACTTCATTGATTTGTATTGCAGCAGGCTTCGCCGCTAATACAAAGGGTTTGAGAGTTTACGGTCTGATTGTGGTTATGCTGTGCGTGATTAAGCTTGTAACATTAGATATCGGTACAACAAATGCGGATTCATTATCGAGAGTTGCGGCATTTGTGATTGGCGGTATAGTTTGTTTTGTTATCAGCGGAATTTATAATAAGGTTGAGAGTAAATTTTTAAATGATTAAAAAATATCTTTCGGCGGAGCGAAGCTTATTAAAAGTTTGGTCAAGCTTTTCAAAGCTTGCGGGTCAAGGGCAGAGCCCTTGTCGCTGACGAAACCAACCTGCAAAGAAAAATAAACTTCCCTCAGCGAAACTAAACAAACTTTTCAAAGAAACACAAAAAATAAAAGCCCCCAAAAAAACAATATTCTCCGATAAAAATAAAAACAGGCAACAGCTCAGCGAATTGCCGGTCGAAGGAAGAGAAGTGATAAATCTTAATGCTTGCGAGTATAACATACAAACAAAAATAAAAATATCTCCGAGGGCACTTGAAAAGGTGATTTTATGAAGATAAAATTCAATAAAACCAAAATAGTATTGTTTACAGTTACTGCGGCATTGGTGATTAATCTGGGTATACTGGGTTCGATAGGGTTGCGTTACTATATTGATACAAAGGTTGCACCTACAATTTCGGCTATAGGCAACGGGATTACACATTTTTTCGGAATAGATAACGATAACGACGAAGAGCTTCATTCGCAGGAAGAGATTATAGCCGCAATTCAAGAAATGTTTCCCGAAGCACAGCATATTAAAACCGAGTTTACAAAGGTTGGGGAAACAAATTTTGATAAAAATATATACTATTTCAATTATAACGGATTGGATTTTACTTTTACAGAATATCAGACACGAGATATATCCTTTATGTTTCCGAGTAATATTTATACTCTCAGTGAAGATAATTACAGAGAACGGCTTTATGAAAAAGTGTCCTATAATAAAAATACCGATAAAAATTTAAAAGCCGATGTTGATTACAATTTTTTTGAATCGCATTACACCTGCCGTGCCAAATCGTATGACGATTTGGATAATGCCGTTGATGTGCTGGAAGAGGTTTACAATTCGTTTTATAAATACCTCCCCGAAAAAGATGGCACAGACGAGATTTTAAAATGCCGTATACCCAATATTATTTTTGGTATATACTGTCCTACTGAAAATGTTGCGTCGGACGATATTGTGACAATTCCGTATGAGGAAAAGTACGGCTATATCGAGATATCAAAAATCAGTACAAAGGATAATTCCGTAAATTGGAAAATTGCAAGAGAAGAAGTCAAAAAGAAGTATAAAGAAAATATTAATCTGGGATATGTTTCCGACCCTGTTATAACTGCCGATAATCCTGTTGATACGGATAAGGATTTGTACAATAACAGATATCTCACAAAAATGTATGTTGACAATAAAGAATATGATTTGCTGGGTGACAGAAAATATTTGTTTGTGTATAATCCCGATATAAATATGTATTGTACACAATATCATATCGGTGATACTTCTAAAAATGGGGATTTGCTCGGGGATTTCATCAAGGCATATTATCCCGAAAGCAATTACGGAAGTGTGGATATAAGCGGCGAAGAGCTTGGAAGCTATACGGCACTTTGCTATGATATCGGCTCAAATAATTATAAAATCAGATATGACGTTAATAATTCGGATAAACTGAAAGTTTATGAAAATGATACGTTAAAGCATATGACTTATTATTACGATATTAAAGATATTGAATCATCAGACAGATATTTGAATATTTACGATTTCGCCGAGCTTTGCGAATTGGGTGTCGAGAAAACAGACGATAATAAAGGGATTGTGTATTTTTCGACAGATGTTTCAAAATATCCGAATCCGAACGATAATAAATATTCTCCGCCCGAATCACTAAATCAAATCAAACATCTTTATATTGATGACGAAGAAATATTTACATCAAGTAAAAGTTCCGATTACACAAGCCGTATTAAATATGACGAGGAAAACGGAAAATATTATTGTTACCTGTCAACCTATAACGGTGATTATTTGTTTAAGATACTTCTGTATAAACTTCATTTAAAAAGTAAAATCATAAGAAATGACGAGGGTATACAATACAATATAGAAGAACGTGAATATTTGATTAAAAGCATTGATGATGAAACTCTTCTGCTTAAAGAACCTGCCAAGTCATATGAAATGAAAGCCAAAAAAGATAACAGTCCATATAATTATTATATTGACGTTTACGATTTGGCATATATGCTTGAATTGAAAGTTGACAGAATAGATATTGAAAAGGAATCAATTTATCTTGTAAGCAAATAGTTTCTATTAATTGGATGTTTTGGATTTATAATAAATATCAAAGAAATTTTTGTTTTTTATTGAAAATTGTCATATAATGTGATATAATAAAATTGCCCTATTTACAGGACAAATATTGCATAAATTAATATTCTTTCTGAGAGGAGAAAATAAAATGGCACTTTTTGAAAAGAAATTTTGTGACATTTGCGGTGAAAAAATTGGACTTTTAGGTAACAATAAAGCTGCAAACGGCAATATATGCTCAAATTGCTACGGAAAACTCTCGCCCTTTTTCAGAGGTTTGAAGAATACAACTATTCAGAGTGTTCAGCAGCAGCTTGTCTACAGAGAGCAGAACAGACAGAAACTTAATTACTTCTCCCCCTCTAAGGTTTTTGGAAGTAAAACTAAGGTGTACATAGATGAAACAAATAAATGTTTTATCGTATCCAAGCGAAGTGATTATAAGACAGAAAATGCAGACATTATAGAGTTATCTCAGGTTCTTAATGTTGTGGCTAATGAGAAAGAGCATAAGCAAGAGCTTTATACAAAAGACTCAGAGGGTCGCAGAACGTCTTACAATCCTCCCAGATATGAATTTACGTATGAGATTACATTGACTATTACTGTCAATACTCAATATTTTAATGAAATTAAATTTGAGGTTACAGACAGTTCCAATCGCCCACAGAACAAGAGTTCTCAGGAGTATTTGCAGTATGCACAAACCGCTAATCAGATTGTTGCTGCTCTTAAAGGCGGTAATGCTCAAGGGGCGAATTTGGGCGGTATAGGAAACATATTGAATACAGTTGCCGGTGCTGTTGGAGGTATGAACAATATCGGAAGTCAGCAGAATGGCGGATATAATCAAACAATGGATTATAATGCACAGAATCTCGGCTATAATCAGCCGAATTCAAGCTATTCACAGCAACAGGGTGTTGGTTACAATCAGACACCAAATTACAACCAACAGAATCTCGGCTATAATCAGCCGAATGTAGGTTATTCACAGCAGCAAGGTATTGGTTACAATCAAACACCAAACTATAACGGACAGAATTTCGGCTATAATCAGCCGAATTCAGGCTATGCACAGCAGCAGAGTGTTGGCTACAATCAAATACCAAATTACAACGGACAGAATGCCGGGTATAATCAGAACACCGCTTACGGACAGCAAAATACAGGCTATAACTCTTATGATAATAACGGAGTTAATTCATTGGGACAGCAGAATCAGTATGGACAAAATCAGCAGTTTGGTGTAAATGGTTTTGGACAGCAGAATATTAATGGCTTCAGTTGGATTTGCCCCTCATGCGGAGTAACCAATGTTGCAAATTTCTGTCAGAATTGCGGAAGACAAAAAAGTTAATTGAATTTTTAAATAGATAAGCAAGAATTCTGCCGACATCAATTTTAGTATGGTGTCGGTTTTTCTTTTTTATAAAAAGTGATAGCTTTTTAATTGAAAATGTGGTAATATATAATCGTACAATAGTAACGGCTTTAATTTTGGCATTTTGGAAGATAAAGAAGAATTTATTAAAATTATCGGGAGAATAAAATGAATTATAATCAAAACAATAAATGTAAAATTTCTAAAAAGTGCGGTGCGTGTCAGCTCAGTAATATGGATTACGAACGACAGCTGAACTTCAAACAGGCAAACGTTGTAAAGCTTTTGAAACGATACTGCCGTGTGAATGATATTATCGGTATGAAGTATCCGTACCATTACCGAAATAAGGCACAGTATATTGTAAAGAAAGCGAATAACGGAAATATTGTTACGGGAGTGTATCAGTCAACCACGGGCGGTGTTGCCGTAACGGACGGCTGTTTCATAAACGATAAGAAATCAAATGAAATCGTGAAATATATCCGCAAGCTTGTTACAGAACTGCACGTTCAGCCGTACAATCTAAAAAACAACAGGGGTATTCTTAGGCACATTATGATTAGAAACGGTCACAAAACAGGCGAATATATGGTTGTGCTTGTCTGTATTGAGGATAATCTTCCAAATGAAACCGAGCTTGTTTCAAGGCTTTGCGAAAGGTTCGGCGAGATTAAAACGGTTGTTCTCAATGTCAATAAGAACGATAAAATGATGTTGGGTTCACAGGAAAGAATACTTTTCGGCAGCGGACATATAGAAGATATTCTTTGCGGAAAAAGATTTGAAATTTCCGCACGTTCGTTCTATCAGGTGAACCCTGTTCAAACGGAGATTTTATACAATACGGCAGTGAATTTTGCACAGCTTTCGGGTAAGGAGAAAATTCTCGATGCCTACTGCGGAATCGGCACAATAGGTATTTCGGCGGCGGAGAATGTTCAAAGTATTGTCGGTGTTGAGTTAAACTTTGAAGCTGTCAAAGACGCAGTAAAAAATGCGGAGATTAATGCCCTTAAGAATGCCGTTTATTATAACGCAGACGCAGCAGATTTTATGCGTGAAGCAGCGGAGAATGGCGAGCGTTTTGACGTTGTTTTCACCGACCCTCCGAGAGCAGGGTGCAGCAAGGTTTTCTTGTCGTCGCTTGCCGAGTTGAAACCCGACAGGATTGTTTATGTTTCCTGCAATCCCGAAACGCTTGCTAGGGATTTGTATTTTTTAGTGCATAATGATTATAATGTGAAAAAAATTCAGCCTGTTGATATGTTTCCGCATACTAAGCACGTTGAGTGCGTGGTTTTGCTGGGTCGGCAACGCCGACTTGAAACACGAGAAGACAGTCATTGTTAGTCTGACTTCTTTTACCCGACCAATAGTTAATCTAATGCGGTGGGTAACACCTACGGGAAAGGTAGGCAACTATTCGGAATTTCCGAATAGTTTGATTTATAACAGAAATGTAAAAAATGCGTGATTATGTAAGTCGGAAGTTTGTTTGAAATAAAACTTAGATTAAAATTAGCAGATACAGCCAACTGTACAATTAAAAAATATTATGAAAAGGAATAAGATAATGAATCTATTCAAGCCTAAAAAACAGACGATACCCACCCCTAAAAGCTTAACGCTTACCGAAAACGATATCGTACGAATATGGGAGCATATGAAATCAAAAACCTCACAGCCTGCATTTAAGCTCACTGTAAATCCCGAAAGAACTCCGACTGTATTCGATACAAAAATCGGCGGTATTCCCTATTGGGATAATACTCTTGAAATTCCCAAAAGCGGAAACGGCGAGAAGCTCTCTCTTCTTGCACAGCTTAATATGAACGATTTTCAAGATAACGACATACTTCCCCAAAAAGGAATTTTGCAGTTCTTTATTACTGCCAACGACAGTTACGGAGTTGACTTTGATGATTTGACCAATCAATCATTTTTTAAAGTAATATATCACGAAAATATTGATACAAGTTTTACAGCCGAAACAGTAAGGGATAAATTCATTACCGCCAATGATGTTAATACAGAGTGTTACGATTTGCCTTTCAGGGGCGAATATGCTCTTGACGTTGAAAAAATCACGGCTTTTATGGGTGAATCGGATTATCGTTTTATGAGCCTAATGAAGAATACTCTTGTAGAACTGGGTTTTGCAAGCCGTGAAGAAACGGAAACTTTCAGTGACGAAGTCGGCGATGATAAACCAAACCGCACTTTGTGGGAAATCCTTAAACAAATGCCCGAGGAGAGAATTTTTTCCGGAAACAGAGTTCTCGGTTATCCGTACTTTACACAATGGGATATTCGCAGCTATGAACAATACCGTGACTATGATATTCTACTTTTGCAGCTTGATTCGGATATTGATAATCAGAAAATAATGTGGGGAGATGCAGGTACTGCGAACTTTTTTATCCTAAGTGAGGATTTGAAAAACAAGAATTTCGGTAATGTTGTGTATACTTGGGATTGCTGCTAAAGCTAAAAAATCTCTTGCAATTTATCAAAATATGAGTTATAATATAAATACAAAATAATATACTCAAAATCTAAAAGATTTAGCAAATTCAATTAAACCCCTCTGTCCTGCGGACATCTCCCCTATAAGGGGCGACTTTGATAAATCGAGAACCAAAAAAGCCTCCCCTTTTAGGGGAGGTGGCAGCCGTAAGGCTGACGGAGGGGGTTTAAAAAAATCTCGATTTTTTTAAATATTGTCGCTAAATCTTAACGATTTCGAGTATAATATATATTATACATCTTTATAAAAAAATGTCAAGTGGTTAAAAAAACACAAAAATATTTTTTTAATCACAATTATTCTTTAAAATTAAAATCTCACCTCATATAAGCCAAATCCTATATGAGGTGCATTTATACTTTCAAAAAAAGAGTGATTTCCATCTGTCACAATTACGAATTACGCATTGTATACTCGCAAGCATTAAAATTTACCACTTTTCTTTCTTAGACCGGCAATTCGCTACGCTGTTGCAGGGTAATTTATTTTTCTACAATAATTTGTTCCGTCAGCGAGCGGGGCTCTGCCCCTGCACCCCGCAAGCTTTAAAAAGCTTGACCAAACTTTAAATGGCAAATCTTTTAGACCGTGAGTATAACTCAGCCGAGATTTGCTTTATAGAAATCGCACAGCATATGGTTTCCTTTATCATTGAGGTGGAATCCCAAACCGTCGGGGTCAATGCACAGTTCTTCGGGGAGCTTGCCGTCTTCATTTGCAAACACCGACCATGTATCAAGGAATCCGCAGTTATGCTGCCGTGCAAATTCGGGCAATCTTTCATCATATTCCTTTATCAGCGGATTGTTGAGTAGGTCGTATTCCGCTGCCGCTACCATTGGAGTGACAGTCGTAATATATATTTTCACGTTTGGAGTAAGCTCTCTTATTTTGCTGATAAACGAATCTGCCGCCTCAAGAGTACCGTCTATTCCAAAGCAGCCGACATCATTCATACCCAAAGTGATAACTACTTTATTAGCTCCGGTGAGTGCAGGTGCATCATACATAAACACCTTTTGACCGTTATACAGTGGGTGAAACTCATTCGGGTCATACATATCATATTGACTGCTTACCCAACCGATACATGCCGCACATACAAATTGTGCATTTCCAAGTTCGCCAAATGAATCATTATATAATCCAAGTCCGTTGGTAAAACTGTCGCCGAGGAAAACACAGTCGTCAAACCACGAGATATCAACAGGCGAACCCGTAGTCACCTTAACATTCTTTTGCATTGTATTATCTTTGTTTTTGATAAGTTCCTGTCGGTACTCCGGTTGACCCTCAAGTGATATTTCCTGCTCTTCTTCTTGAATTTCAGAGTCTGTTTCTTCTTTTTCTTCTTCTTCAATTTCTGAGTTTGTATCGTTTTTAATTTCGGATTCACTTTTCGATTTGGTTTGCGGTATATCAATTTTATTAAAATCAACCAACACTTCTTGAGCAATTGCAGATTCTGTTTCCTCGCCGTTTACGGACGTACCGCACCCCGAAAAAATAAGAATTGAAGCTGTCAAAATCACCGCAAGTGCAGCGTTTCTTTTTTTATAATTCATAAAAACACCTCTTTGATTATTTTGCAATTATAATTATACGCTTTTTCATATATATGTGTCAATATTTAAAAAGCAGCGAAACTATAAGTTTGTCAAAAAGTGTTATAATGTAAGCTTTTAACTTTTCTTAAGTTGTGAATAGTGATTTCAAAAATTCTAAACGATTTCTTTGTTTTCGCAAAACTCACTCATACAGCATTTATCACATTTGGGCTTCCTAGCCGTACAGACTGCCCTGCCGTGAAGAACCAATCTGTGACAGAAGTCATTCGACTCTTTTGGGTCAAGAACGGCTTTCAGAATAAACTCTATCTTTTTTGCGTCTTTGATGTTATGAAATCCCAGTCTTGAAGTAATCCTGATACAGTGCGTGTCAACAACAACCGCAGGCTTTTTGAAAATATCCCCGACAACCAGATTTGCCGTTTTCCTGCCTATTCCGGCAAGGGTTGTAAGCTCCTCGATAGTTCCGGGAACTTCGCCGTTAAAGTTGTCGCAGAGCTGCTGTGCCATTTTTACAATATCACGAGCTTTTGTCTTGTAAAGTCCGCAGCTTTTTATGTACTCTTCAACCTCTGTAACGTCCGCTTGTGCTAAGTCTGAGGCGGTCTTAAAGCGTTCAAACAAGGCAGGTGTAACAATATTCACACGTGCGTCCGTACACTGTGCAGCAAGCCTTGTAGCGATTAACAGCTGCAAAGGGTCGGTGTAAACAAGCGAGCAAACCGCATTCGGATATTCTTTTTTGAGAGCCGCAACAGCGAGAGCCGCCCTTTCTTTAGGTGTTATGTCCATATATTATTTCTCCAATCATACTCTAGTAAAACCGTCCGCCCATTCACATTCGTCAAGCTTATATTTATCTATGCACCATTCGTTTCGATGATACTTTAGTTTCATATTATTAAGCTCTTGTAATGCAGTATCATATGAAACAAAACAATCACTTTCAACAATATCCGTTTCATCAAGATTATCATTAACATTCCAACCGAAAACAATAAATATTTCATCAGCCGATGTTCGACAGTTAAAATCGGATATCGGCTTTTCTGTGATGTCATATTTGCAAGGATACTTGTTAAATCCCTCAATTTCGGTTAAATATCTGTTTGCAGTTTCGAGAGCCTTTTCATAAGATGTAAAATACCCAATAGTAAAATTTTCAAAGTAATTATTATACAATAAATTTAGGTCTGTAATAATTAAACAATAAATCATTATAAATTTTTTTCTTTTTTAAATCGGGTAGATGAGGTTATTCTTAAAAAGACTGTATTCACGTGTTTTCAGTCGGCATTGCCGACCGTATCTCCTGCGGGCGTTGCCCGCCGACCACCGAGGTAGCGTTCGGCTTTGTCGATAACACGCAAATCGTTTTCGTAACAGCACATTTCACGTGCCTGTTCAAACGATACCCAGATAAAATAATCAATCTCACTTTCTTGAATATGTACTTTATCAGAGTAAGCCTCCGCAAGGAAAAATACAACTCTCTTGCGAACCTTTCCAAAAGGACAGTAGTCGCTTGTTTCCCTGAATCCAGGGTGAATCTTAACATCAAGGTCGGTTTCCTCTTTTATCTCACGCATAGCTGTTTGACGTTCGTTTTCTCCCAGCTCAACGTGACCTTTGGGAAATGACCAGTATCTTCCGTTTTTGTTCTTTACAAGCAGAACCTTAACCTTGTCGGGGGCTCTGTAAAAAACTATAGCACCGCACGACTTTTCATACAGACAGCTTATTCTTCCCACTCTGAAATTACGCAAACGGCGAAGACGCTTCTTAATAAGCGGCTCATAATAAATCTGACCCTCCGGGGCGGCAATAAGCTTGGTCTGAGTGGAATTTCTTGCCTGAACCATTGCAATTACGGTGCAGTGAACATAATCTCTCGGCTTGTCCTTTGAGATAAGATAAATATTCCGCCTGCGGTTTCCTACCATATAATATCCGCTGTAAAGTCCGGCATAAGGAATAGCCGCAACTACTTTAACATCAAGCTTTTTTCCAAGCATACTGTCACCTCCTATATAATTATTGTTTCTGATTTTATTAACCTGATGTACTGCTGTCAAATAAATCCCTCAATCTCTGACAATAAAGTGAGTTGTTAGCATTTGCTATACCGCTCAGAATAAGCACCTGAGTTATATCATTGCTGCGTATGTACTCGCTCAAATTTTGTTTATATAACTGTGCGTCTACAACGTAAACCTTATCATAAGCCGGAATAAGATAACCTATAACAGGCTCGCCTATATGGTCTTTTACAATGAGAAGATTTTCGTCATTATGGTTTTCTTCGTTTGAAATTTCCAGAAGCTCCGTATCCTTTCCGGGAAACACACTCAACGGGTCGATAACAGCATTATCAGTTGTAAACAAATCTGTTTCCGTTCTCTTGCCTGTTCTGATGTCTACGCTGTCGCAGTTATAATGTACGGGCAGCTTGTAGAAATCAATGCTGTCCGCATTATTGAATAGCTCCTGATTTCCGTGCGGCTGAATTTTCTCGTCTGTGGTACGCTTGATGAATGTCCCTTCAAATCTGCCGATACTCCCCTTTTTCTCGGAAAGCCTGTCAATCGAATAAATGTAGTCGGGGGCAAAATCGGCAGTCTGTGCAAATTCCCTGTAGATATAGTAAGCACCCAAGGAAGTAAGGCTTTCGTCTGTTCTGTAATAGATGTACTCGCTGCTGTGAAGGTCGAGCGTTTTGTACAAATCCACATTTACAACATTATCCATAAGAGCGGAATTTATCTTATCGAGATTATCTCGCTGAGAATGAGTATACTCGCTCATATCGCCGTCAAGACCGAACTCGGTATTTGTGGGGATAACCATATTGTAAACAATGATATCATCGTCAACGGAAGATACAATGCTGTTAAGGGTAGCGGCATAATTTACGGCTGTATCGTTAATCCCCTTAAACATAAGGTATCCCCTGCCGTTTGACACGAAAATTTTATCATCTACCTTATCAAACTCCCCTACCGGAATATCGGGTGAATCGGGGGTAGCGACATCGAGGGTTTCCACAGCTTCGACAGAATTATTATCATTAAATGAATTCAGAAATGGTTTTAAATATTTTATAAAAATGAATACCAAAGCAGATAAAACGATTATTAAAATAAAAGTAACAAGACCTTTAGCGGCTTCACCGCCTGAGGGTTTACGTTTAAACCCGGAAGCTTTGTGTCGTCTGCGGCCGTAACCGCCGCTTCTCTGTTCATAACCTCTGTGAGAATAACTACTCATAAACATCTCCTTTTTTTAATACGTGTAGATAGTATGTTTTATCCATAACTTCTATTACCCGACCGATAGTTAATCTAATGCGGTAGTTTTTAAACAACTTTATTTGGTACAGTAACAATCATATCAAATACTTTTATTCAGATACGAAAGTTAAAGAATAGCGAACAGAAAAATAATTGCCAATTCCAAATACTTTCGGTGGGCAGGAAATTAAGATTAATAAGAACTATCTTTATGTATCTCCTGCGGACATTGTCCGCCGTTGTCTGCCGCTGTATTATCTTTTATTATTATAATATAAAATCAAGTTCATTACAATACAAAAGTTGTTAATTTGACATTTATTCATAATTTGTTTTTTGAATCAATTTCCAATTTCCTGCGGACATTGTCCGCCTTGTAAATTTTTCTTGTTTGTGCTATAATCATACTATAACCAAATATTGGAGGGAATTTTATGTCAACTTTACCGTATACCGCAAGAGTTATTATATCTTCAATAGCATTAATAATTTGCGGTTTTCTCAACTTTATTTTAATCTTGCTGGGAAAAGCCGTGGGCATTATCAGCACCGTAAACGATATCGTACAGTCCAACGTTGATTACTCCGAAGTCGGTACGTGGACGGTTTTTTTATCCAAGCTTAATGATGTCAAAGCCGTTTTCACACTCTCCGTAAATGTCCTAACGATTGTTCAAATAATTGCCGGAATTGTGGGAATAATTATTGCTGTAGGTGCAAATAAGAAAAGCTATATCAACAAGAAATTTGCGGACTTCGCTGAACGCTTTATCTCTGCACCGTTTGTGTGCGGTATTGCTGTTAGCATATTGGGCGGAATATCGTATTTGTCGTTATTGTTGGCTAAAAGCTCGTCGGCATTTTTTTACATAGTAATGTTTGTGACAGTGCTTGCCGTGCCGATAATATATACAGTGTTTTCATATCGTTTTCGGAAAGGTGATAAGAGTTGAGAATTTTAGTTGTATTTACAGGCGGAACTATCGGAAGTACCGTTAAAAACGGAATCGCCGATGTTGACAGCGAAGCGTCAAAAATTCTTCTCGATATATGCAGTGATTACGACAGTACTGAATTTGAATACCTCTCCCCGTTTAATATTCTGAGCGAAAATGCAAATTGCAATACCTTAACAAGAATCTGCAATTTTATGCTTGATATCGATTATGAAAAATATGACGGTGTGATAATAACTCACGGAAGTGACACCCTCGCATATACCTCCGCTATGCTGGGATTTGTTCTTTCTTGGGTGAAAATTCCCGTTGTAATCACGGCAGCGGATTATGTTTTGACCTTACCTCAAAGCAATGGCACGGAGAATTTTAAAGCGTCAATTGATTTTATTTCCGATTTTGTGAACGGTATTCATAATAATACGGGTGTGTTTACCGTGTGGAAAAATAAGGGTGAATCCGTAAAGGTGTATGTTTCAACAAGACTTAACGAAGCGGACGGTTACCTCGACAGCTTTACATCTTGGGGCGGTGCGGAGTTCGGTGTAATTGAAAACAATCATTTTAAGCGGACTGCCGCCAACATTAACCCAGAATGCACAATGCCCAATGAAAAGACGTTTTTTCTCAGAAAAGAAAAAGTTCGTTTCCGCAATGATGTTTTACTTCTGCACAGCTATGTGGGAATGGATTTTAACGCTGTTGACATATCGGGGAAGTCTGCCGTTTTGCTGAAATTGTATCATTCGTCAACGTTTTGTAACGACGGTGCTGTTACGGCATTTCCGAAATTTGCGGAAAGATGTTTTGAAAACGGAGTAGATGTGTTTGTGTATTCGGTTAAGAGAACTGAATATAGATATAAGTCTGTTGAGGGTATGGAAAATTATCGGATAATACCTTTGTATAATATTAACACTTCTGCGGCATATTGTAAGATTATGCTTGCGTATGCGGTTGATGTTAAGTACAGAAAAGATATTATTGAAAATAATTTGTTTTACGAGCGGACTAAATAATGCGTAATGCGTAATTATTTGGTGTTTGGTGGGCGGAAGTTTGTTTTGTAACAGCAGGATTTATTTTATGTGAAAATTATTTTAATAATAACTGCACATTTAATTAAGGAATTCCAAAAGCTCCGAAAGTCTTGTCTGTGCATCTCTTCTGCCGATTTGATAAATTGCTTCAAGATGTTCGGGGTCTGTGTCTGTTCTTGTAATATTAAGCTCCTCATTCGGACGAAAGAAAAATATATTTCCGAGTTTCTCCTGTAAAAGTATGTACGCTTTTTCATCATTGTACATTTTGGCACGATATCTTACGGCAGATACAAACTTCGGATAATTCTTATACATCATACTTGTCAAGCCGACCTGTTCATCGTGCTTTACAAATCCGTCCGACCTTGTTGCAACAACAACATTTTTCTCGAATCCCATATTTTGAAAAGCTCTCAGAGGTATACTGTCGGTCATTCCGCCGTCAAGCAGTTTCATACCGTCAACTTCAACCGGCTTCGACACAATCGGCAATGATGCCGAGGCTCTCAGGTATTCCATTTGAACAGGGTCTTTAAGGTCTTTAATTCTCAGATATTCGCTTTCCCCCGTTTCGATATTTGCGGCAACCGCATAAAATTCCGTTTTTGATTTTTTGAAAGTTTCGTTGTCGAACGGGTCGAGTTTCCACGGGATTTCGCTGTAACAAAAATCTTTGCCGACAAGGTCGCCTGTTCTGATAAAATTTGACCAGCTCATAAACCGCTTGTCGGAAGCGTACTTTTTGTAATATCTGATATTCCTGCCGGGCTGCTTTGCGACATAAGACAAGCCGTGAATAGCACCTGCCGAAACTCCGATTATTCCGTCAAATTCAATATTGTTTTCCATAAGCACATCGAGAACTCCTATTGTGTAAGTAGCTCTCATTGCACCGCCTTCGAGTACAAGTCCTGTTTTCATTTTAATCACTTTCCCATACCAAAATACAGTGCTGCAAAAATTAGTTATATTTTCACAGCACTTTGATTTTACTAGTCTTTACTTTTATAATATAATCTGCAATGACAAAATCCCTCAAAATCGGGGTCTGCCATTTGCTCTCTGAACTCCTTGCAGATACATTTGTTTTCGGGGATAATTTCAAGTCTGCAAGGGCAGTAGCCGTTCTTTTTTTGAAGTCCGTCCTTAATCATCGCAACTATTTTTTCGTTTGGGTTAAGTTTAATCGACATTTGCGTCCTCAATCATTTTAAGAATTTCTTCCTTTTCCTGATAACCGAGAGTTTTTGCGACAACCTCGCCATTTTTAAAAAGCATAAGGAACGGAATTGAACGAACACCATACTGTAACGCAAGCGGAACTTCCTCGTCAACATTCAGCTTGCCGACACGAACACCTATATCCGAATCGGAAATTATAATCGGAGCTAGCATTTGACAAGGACCGCACCAATCTGCATAGAAGTCTACAAGGAAAGGTTCTTCGCTTTTGAGAACCTCGTTTTCAAAATTTTCCGATGTAAGCTTTAAAGCCATTATAAATCACTCCTTTTTTTAATACGTGAAGATGGTCATTGTTAGTCTGACTTTTATTACCCGACCGATAATTAGTTTAATGCGGAAGTTTTAGACCAACTTTATTTCATATAATAACAATCACACCGAATACTTTCGGTCGGGTGCGTGAAGTTATTACTTAAAAAGACTATATTCACGTGTTTCCTGCGGACGTTGTCCGCCGTTGCCCGCACGCAAATTAAAATTTCAAATCACTATGAGTACCTGTACGAACAAGAGATAATATCAGAGTATCTTCAATGATACGATAAACAAGTAACCAGTCAGGTTGAATATGACATTCTCTATGTTCTTCCCAATTTCCTGTTAAAGCGTGGTCTTTGTTCTTTTCTGGCAATTGTTCTCCATACTGAAGAATTGTTACAACTTCGTCTAATAATGAAAGATTTAAACCTCTCCTTTTAGCTCTCTTTAAATCTCTACGAAATACAGCAGTTTGTTCAATTTGATATTTAGGCTTTTTTTCATTCATCGTCATATTCCTCATTATCAATATCTTGCAAGAGTTCTTTAAAACTGCTGTAACGTTTTCTTTCTACTCCCGAAGCAATCATATCACTTTCAATTCGTGCCAAAGTGTTATCGTCAGCAAAAAATCTTAAAAAATCTATAAGCTGGCTTTCGTTAAGTGAATTAAATACAGATGTTGCATATTCTCTTGCATTCAACATTTTTATTCCTCCTTTTTTAATACGTGAAGTTTTAATACGTGAAGATAGTCATTGCTAGTCTGACTTTTATTACCCGACCGATAATTAGTTTAATGCGGAAGTTTTAGACCAACTTTGTTTGTACAATAACAATCACACCGAACGTATCTCCTGCGGACGTTGTCTGCTCGGTCGGGTGCATGAAGTTATTGCTTAAAAAGACTATCTTCACGTATCTCCTGCGGACGTTGTCCGCCGTTGTCCGCCGACATTGTCTGCAAAAATCAGTATAACAAATTTGTAAAAATATTTCAATATACAAGCGGTGAAAAAATTATGAATTTTTAGAAATTGCTCCCTAAATTCTGCAAAATTCTATTGCAATGCCTGGGAGTATATTGTATAATCTTATTTAGATATCAGA
>CADCHW010000048.1 GCA_902801245.1 uncultured Ruminococcus sp. | reverse complement strand
TCAAAGTCGCCCCTTATAGGGGAGATGTCCGCAGGACAGAGGGGTTTTATCGATATAACCGTTTTTGTGTGTCTTGTTAATTTGTTGAATTGCTATAGAGGGCTTTTTTGTAATTGTAATTGAAAGATATGTATAATAATTAGCTATTATACAAATTATTCTTCCCGAATATAAATCGCTGGGCGGATACTTATGCAACCACCATAATCTTGGTTAATAGAACCAGATGGATGAATTGCGTACATATAATGTGAATTCTGTGGCGTTCTTAAATAAACGCACGTTCCATGATTGTGACTGTATTTGTAACAATCTGTACAATTATGACCGTTACACCATGTACCGTTTCCGCATTTTCTTTCATCTTGTGTCATAAGTGTTTCAGCTTCTTCTTTGCTTAACAGAAAAACATTATCCTTTGTGGATTCAGGACTTTTTAGAAAACAATTGATAATTTTCTTTTTTTCATCTGCTGAAAAGGCTTTATTGTAAAATTCTCCGTTAAGATATTCACGCAAACTTGAATATTGCCATGTGCCTGATGTACCATTCCAGCTAAGATCCAATGAAAACAAAGCAAGTTTGCTGAACACCAAAGTCCCAAAACTCTCCTCCTTCAGCACAATCCACTCAATCGGTTTCCCATCCCAAGTACCGAGAGTAATAATACGTTTGCTCATGTCAATACCTCCTTATTCCGCCAGATGAACACGGATTATTTCCGAGTTTTCATCCGGCTCTTTTTCTTTTGCAACGGTATATTCAAGTTCTTCCGGTGCTTCCTCAATTGTGCGGATATAAATATCAGCATCAGGGTCAACCACAGGGATACGACAGCGTATCTTGTGTACCGCCGAATCGCTGACAGGCATTTTTCCGGCACTTGGCAGAGAAGTATAGTAAATCTCAAAGTCCTCACTGCTTGCCACACCGAAACGCACCCACTGCCCGTAAACGGCTTCGTTTCTGTCAAGCACCATGCTAAACTTGCCTTTTCGAGCTTTGCCAATATTGAACATGAACTTCGACTGACTGTCAGCCTGAATCCGTGAAATAACTCTGATTGGACCGCCCTCACGACCCTGTATCAGACCATATGCGACACCTGTCTTTCCTGTCGGAGCAGTGATATCCGTGTTTGTCTCAAGACCTCTTGCTTTCTGTATTTCGATTGCTTCTGCCGTGCCAAGCGGTGGGAAAAGGTGGAAATGTGTGTTCTCGGATTTGCCTCCTTCAAATTTCGCATCTTCCTGCTGAATATACTGATTGAACAGTTTTTTCAGAATAGGGGACTTACTGGAATTTCCTGCAAGGAATATTTGAATTTCTTCAACACCGCTGTTTTTAATGATGTTACTATCAAGTAACAGTTTAATCGAATCAAAGAAATTCTTGACACCACGTTCAATACGTTTTTCAAGAATGTTAATCAGGTCAACGTTTATTTTGTCCTTTTTCTGTACATAGAGTGTCTGTTCGGCTTGAAGAGCACCATTATTATCGAAGAGGTCTACTTTCACCGTGCCGCTTTCTTTCAAATTCTTTATTATATCATGATTGCGGAAAAGATAACCATGATACTCAATGATATCTGCATTTTTTCCGTTCTCTTGCTTCTGATTATCATCGTCTTGGGAACTATTCTTATTGTTGTCTGCGATGCCGATAATGCCTTCCCAAAACGGACGCAGCACTTCCATAAGTTGTTTGGTATTACGCTTGGCTGACGGTGTGTTTTTTATTGTAGTTTCACAGCCGGACGGCTTCACGCACTCAGGCGGAAGTGTAAATGAAAAGCCTACTTTTTCTGTCTGGTCGTCCTCTGATACTTTTTCTTTACCTGTACGCATGAAGTTATTGTTTGCTTTGAAAATCTCAAAAGCAAGCAGTTCCAGTAGATTCTCACCTCCGAGGTATTTATCTCCCTCGGAATTTATATGCTCAATGACATAATCTCTATCCTCTTCTTCACGGACTGTATCATCTCTGCCACGCCAAATACCAAAGTCAAAATCAGTCGTACCGCCGCCAAAATCAAAAATAGAATAAAGATACTTCTCGTTTTTATCTTCGGGGTCAAATCCATATCCTTGTAGTGCTGTGATTGCATAGGCTTCCGGTTCGCTGACACCCATTCTCACACGGAATTTTTTGCTTGTTTCTGCATCGTTCTGAATTGTTTCAGGCAAGGATTTCCATAGACCTGTCTTGAAGCTCTCCAGTATCTTTGTTTTTACATCGAGCTTATATGTGACAGGGAAAGAAATCACATAATCCATATAAATACCCTCGTGCATATTGTTGATATACAAACCAAGGTAATAAGCGTATAACTCAAGCGGATTAAAATCGTCTTGACCGAGGCTTACAAAAGGCGGAAGCTCTCGTTCAGTGTTGTTGTTCTGCTGGTCAATGAGCTTTACGGCTCTGCGGTCATCACCGCACCATTGTTTGATATCATAAAAGAACGAATCAAAAAAACTGTTATTATCGCAGGATTTCAAATCTCTATCCGCCGCATGAGAAACACGGATATCATTGATTGAAGTTTCGGGTCTGCCGTTACGGGTATGATAATCTCTGAGGAATTTTTCAAGGTTAATAAACTCCATGATAGTTGGATTTTCATAATGATAAGCTTCTGGTGCTTTATTCAGCTTACCGATGCCGACACGCAGTAACGTTGTATGCTCATGACCGTCCTGCATTGAAACAATGGTGCTTTTTGTGCCGAAATCTATGCCAATCAAACCATTCTCGTGAATATCACTGATTGGATTTCTCGCTCTTAACGGCTGTTCAAGTTTCGCAAGAACCTGTCCGTTTTCGGCAACAGGTTCTCCCTCAGTCCAAAGCTCCCAGTGTCCGGAATTGACATCAGTCAGACACTTTCTGTCATATTTTTCAAGGTCAGCCCTGACGGTATCACACTCCAACAGGCTTTGAATGTAGAATTCTGCGATTTCTGGCTTCATGACAAAATTATTCATCACTCTGTTATAAACTTCTTTTGTGATTTTATCTCTGTCAATATCAAAAATAACAAGCAAACGATCGATATCTTCCTCGGAAACCTCGGATACAGAACGCTGCTTCAATACAGATACAGCCTGCTTCATTTGATCATCATTGCGAATTATATATTTTTCGGAAAGAATGGCAGTATGAAAATCATCGTAACTTATGTTCACAATGCCAACCTGAACAGAATCCGAATCGTTCCAATTGGCATATCGCTCGTCTTCAACGCAAAAAGATCCACCGTCAAATCCAACCCAATGTTTACCCCGTGATGCATGTGATGATTTTATACCCCGCATAATTTCATCCGGACAATTGCTTTTACTGTCAAAAAGCTTAACAATCGTTTTTTCCGGCATTTTTGAACGATTAATCCCAAAATAAGAATCTTTCAGTGTACTGTATACAGACTGTACAGGAACAGCAGCCTTCAAACTGCTGTTATAATAGCCTTTTTCTCCCTTAAACAAAAATGCTATCCATTGTTGTTTGAAAAAAGCCTTTTCCTGTTTAGTGTACTTCTTGGTCAATATCTCTCTGAATGTCTTATAAAGCTCTGTGTGCTTTATCTGCTCTAAAATGTTATCACGCAGCACTACTTGGCTGACGGATTTTGTCTTATAATTCATTTTTTTCGCATCCCTCTTTCGTACCCCTTTTTGTATTTTAGCAGTTCTTCATGATAGTGTTTTAAAAACCCTGTCATTTGTGGTTCTGATAAATCTGTTTTTTCCGCATTTTTGTCTGATTTCCTGTAGCATGCTGTCATCAGAACAATATCTTCTTTCTTAACGTTCATAAAACAGCCTGCTTTTACAAGAAGCATACCGTTTTCATCTCTGATTTCGGTAGGTTCTGTTATCTCAATCATTTTTAAAGCTTCTTCTATTTTTGTTCTGCTCCAAATGCAGTCTGCACTTTCACATTGTGTAGATAAAAGCTGTTCATCGGGCATTGTTTTTTTATCATAGATAAGACAGATATCGGTTTTGTCACCGCTGCACATTCCTGCATACTCTCTCCATTCGTCCCAGAATGCGTCTGTAAGAGTCACAGCTTTTCTTCCCCTGATTTTAATAATATTAAGTCCGTTCGGTTCATACAGCATGGACACAACCATATTGTCTTTTATCCAGAACAGACAATGAAAAATGTTCATCCTATAATTTACACCTCAATGTTAAGTTCGCTGAGTTTTTGGTCAATATCTGTTTCAGAAATATTCGGATTGATCTCTGTCATTGCTCCGACAATAGCATTCTGAACTTTCTTGTCCATGCTAATATCATTGGCAGTATTATGCAGATAGTTTGAGAAATCGTTCATTGATAAGCCTGCCGCTTGTAAGTGCTTGCTGTATACAACAAAATCCGTAGGAGAGAGGAGCTTATTCAGCTTTGCAAGGTCAACCAAAATATCCGCAGTAATGCCAATCAGTTCGGGATTTTTTAATCCTGTGGTATCAAATCCCAACTTCTCATTAATGCACTTCGTGTACAGATATGTACCTGTTGCACGGTATGCAGAGCGTTTTTCATCGTCCATGTTTTTAAGTTTTTCCTTTTCTTCATCGGAAAGCTCAATTTCTTCCTGTAGATGTTTGATGTAAGCTTCGGTAGAATCAAAATCTTCGGGTTTCTTATCAGATTTTTCTGCCTTCATAGCAAGCTCGTCAGGTTCATCTTTATCCTTTTCCTTCACATCAAGAGCTTCTGCTATTTTTGAAACGATAGATGCCACTATAATAATAGCATTTATGATTTCAAGCGGTGGAAAAGCAACTCCAATCGTAGCGACAAGTTTTGATACAACTCCGCCAATCGCACCGCCCAAAGCGGTTCCGGCAATTGCTGTACAAAGTGAACTTACGCCACGGCAAATCGCATGACCGACAGAGCTTAATGCACTTCCTACACCGCTTACAAAACTGCTTACACTACTCCAGAATCCCATAACAAATCTCTCCTTTACATAAATTTTCTTATTATATACTTACGTAACGCATTTGCGTTTTCATAACGGATCATATAATTACACAGACATTCCGCACTAATTGTATCTACAATTCTTTTGATATCATTTAGTGTTTCTGTTGAAAGCTTTTTTGAACATTCAAGATATTCAATATTCCATGTATTAATCAAACCGTTATTCAGCTCCCGTATACAAGAGAACTGTTGTTCTGTCGGTTTCTTGCTAAAAAGCTCCAATCCCATATACAAGCCTATACTATAGTGTTCAAGGTAATAAGTAACAGCACCTTTGCGTATCTCATTGTCTGACGGGGGAGCGGCAGACGTATTTGTAGAGGGTTTTATCTGTATTTGAACCGCCTTTTCTGTACCAGTGGTAAAATAGACAGCACGTCCGGCAGGCAGATTTGAAAGGAAGTCCTTCTGTTCATCTTTGAGCATAACCGTATTGCCGACAGCTTCCTTATCATCTGCCGCAAAAATACGGTGAATGATTTTAGTATTAGTATTTTTCAGCACGTCCGGCGTCAGCTTATTCGGTATTTGATCTACAATCACAAGAGATTCGCCATACTTTCTGATTTCTGCAAGCATATCAGAGAACATTTCCACGCTTTGTTTTTTGCTCGGATTATCCCCGGGAGAATGCTTGCTGAGAAGTCTGTGTGCTTCCTCTACAAGTGTGATGTGCTGGAACTTTCCGGTATCCTTGTATTTTTCACGGATTGCTTCTGAAAGATTGATAAGGATAAATCCCATTATAAGCGATTTTTCCGCACTGCTTCGGATATTTTCAAGTTCGAATACAACTTTATAGTCAAGCAGTTCTATGAAATCTACGGAAGTTTGGGTATTAAGCAGAAAACCTTTGCCTCCACTTGTCAATCCAAGCAGCCTTGCTTTTATCGAACCGATATAATCATTTTTTAGGCGTTCATCAAATCCCTGCTCTGCAACAACCTTTTCACAATTTGATATAAGATCGGATATAGTCGGAAATGCTTTGCCCGTACCGTCAAATGGATTTTTGAAGCGGTTATTTCTGTTTGTGTAGATATTCCAGCCTTTTTCCTCATAGCTTCTGTAAAGAGCTTGTTCGATGATCTGCGGTATGGCTGCTTCCATGTCAAATGCCGATTCGATACAGGCACAGAGCATATCTACTCTGGAAGTGATACCCTCATACTTATAGAACATAAGCGGATTCATACGTAATGGTGTCGTCTGGTTATCGCCAAGAGTAAAAATTAAAAGGTCTTTATGTTCGTGATTCATAACTCTGTATTCTGTCTTTGCCGGTTCAATAACAAGGAACGGTATATCAGCTTTGGTAAGGATTGTTTGACATGTAGTAGTCTTACCGCTGCCTGTTACACCGGCAACAAATATATGCTTGTCCAAATCAGCCTTATCAAGATATACGGGGCTTTCCTGCAATACATTGCCGTTCTGTATCAGACAGCCAAGCTCAATTCGATTTGCAGGTTGTGTGGGCTTTTCAAAATTAAGTCCAAATTCTACTTCTTCATTCAAACTTAATCCGACAACTTCTTTTTGAGGAAGTCCTGCTATCATACCCAATTCGTTAGTGGTAATCCAGTTGCCGAAATATGAGCTTTCTGTTTTGCTGAGAAGATGATGCATTGCAAAATGCGTAAGAAACTTATTATCGTCCTGCTCTGCATAAGTTCCGGACGGAAGCTGGAATGAAGTAAAAGCCTTTTTGGCTGTGTGACAGATGTTGAAAGACTGCAAAGGTATCTTGTTTCCGTTTTCACCGGAATACAGTGCTGTAACGGTGTTTTTTATTTTTTGCAGAGAAGTTGGCTCATATGCAAATACACACATGGCTGTAAGGAACGTGCCCTTACCCTTGCCATAATCCAGACGAGGAAACATTATATCATCCATAAATTTCATAAAATCCTGAATTTTTCGGTTTACATACTCTACTGTTGATGTATTGGATTCCGAAGTTCCGGAGTTCGTTCCTGTTGTTTTGCTGTCGCTTTCCGTTTTTGAGGTGTTTGTTCCGATTGTTTGAGAATGGGAGGCACTATTTCCGGTCTGATGTGAGTCGGATTTACTGTCACCATTACTTTTGCTTTTCGAACCACTATGAGAAGTCGATGAGCTATTGTTACTGCTGCCTTTACTTGTTCCGGTACTATCTGAAGAGCCTTCCGTTTTCGAGGAATTTTCACCCTCAGTATGCGTATCACTTTCAGAGTTTCCGGTTGTATCAGTAGTTGAACCGGACGAACCGTCAGTGTTGCTTGTTCCTTTTGTCGATGAATCGGATTTTCCTGTGTTGCTGCCTTTTCCGGTTTGAATATTAAGCTTTGAAAGAGGTGCATTATCATCATAAAACTTGTAAAGATTATCTTGTATTCGAAGTATTGCATCAGTATCCAAAGGCTTTGCAATAACAAGGAAACAATAGGAATCACCATACATCACATTGATAAGCCTGTCGATACCCTGATACTTTTCATCATCTTTATTAGCACCGGGAACACCTTCTATCACTCCTGCTTCCGGCATCCCCGATAAAATATCAAGTATAGTTTTTTTCTCATCATTTCCAAGTGCATGAACACGGCTGCCACGAAAGTTTCCCTGAATAGACGGCATTAGAATATTATCTCCGATATCCTTTATCTCAAAATCAAGTTTCTTATCACAGCTCAGGTCTTTGGAAATACCATAGTAAAAATCGACCTTCTCTTTTTGACCAACAATCAGGAAAACAAAATTGATTCCTTGCATATTCAGGGAGGACAATACATTTTCAAGTGCTTCTTTTTTAGGGGCTTGTTCATCATAGCATACATTGGTAATATGGAGAAGATAAAAGTCCTTTATGGCGATATCACTTGACCTATTGAAACTAAGACTTTTGGATAAGTACATTACATCTTTACTGAGAAAAAAGTCACTTGCATTTTTCATGATATCAACTCCTATACACGAACGAAAGAACGACAGATAATAGTTCCTGTATTTACAGATTTATATCCTCTGAGTATTACCTCTTTGATTTTACCGGATGTTGAACTCCCGGTGCATCTGTCATATTTATCATCATCAAACGAATAACCTATCTCAACGTTGTCCCTTACATACATCGGCTCACGAAGTGAACCATTGAATACATCAAAGAAATAATCAAAAATATCTATTAATATTTTAACCTCATTCACATCACCGTTACTGCCTGCAAGTCTTTTGGTATATGTCCATATAGCCTTTAAGTGATCGGGGGTAGAACAGGAGGCAATAAAGAGAATTTCATCTTTATCGCATATTACATCTGAAAGTCCGGTTCTGATTGATACAGAAAGAGATCTGTAACGCTCAAGCAAATTTACTGGGTTGTAAAAACGTTCTTTCAGAATTCTGATGTTATCAGTTGCTTTAGTAAGCGAAGATGACAAAGACTGCTCTGATTCCTTTAATCGAGCATTTTCACGTTCATGCTCTTTTAACCTTTTTTTACCCTCATCCATTTCTATTTTTGCTTTTTTCAGATCATGTTCCAAACGAGTTAGCGTATTTTCAAGATTATTTTTCTCGGATTCGAGATTACTGCATTTTGATTGAAGCTGTGCAGAGTAATTTTTATATTCCTGCATTTTAGAAACAACTTGTTTGTAAGCACTCTGAGACTGAGCAAGCTGATTTTTCAGTTGTTCTATTGTTGCTTCCCAAGAAGAGATCCTCTTCTTTTCGAATAATCCGGGCTTTTGATCGTTAGACTTACCCTCATTTTGGTTCGACTCAATAGTTGAGTACTGAGTTGGTAAACAGATATTACGGATTTTTCTTTGTATTGCTGATGATGTGTCAAGAAGATTTAAGACTAAATCCTCTAACTCTTTTTCTTTAATTCCCATGACAAACTCCTATGCTTAAAAAAAATTATCTGTTTTACGTTAAAAAATACTATAATATACCAAATTATACTATATTTTTGTGAATTTGTCAATGGATGAGTACGAATTTGCACCGAAATCAACTTCCTTTTGTTTTTCTCAATTTGACTGAATTTTTGCTACCTGAGCGGTTGGAACGCCCGCCGAAACCAATAATCCGCTTTCAACAAACTGATTGGAGCAATTCTAACCATCACTATAATGGATTGGAACGGCGGCTCGTTTGTGGTGTGTTGAAATTTGCTCGATTTTTAGAACATTTTATCCCAGAATCTGGGACATTTTCGTGTTGAAAACCCAACCGCTCAGGTTGAATTTTTTCGTTTCCCCGTTGTAACTTGATTCTAATATAATCGGATATGGCTATTTACCAATAACAGCACATTTGCAATAAACGTTGTATCGGTTGATAAGTACTTTATTACAACGATACTTACGAATTACAGATTTTGGCTTGACACTTACACGATATACTAAAAAAGTGACACCCTACACGATTTAAAATTGATTTTAGGTGATATATTGGTGTTATAGAGCCGTTTCAAAGTGTTCATTCGGCGGTTGAAATGCCTGAAAACCGCATTACAAGCCACTTTTTTGGCATTTTTAAATTTGCAGAATTTATATCCATAGTGTGAAGCAATTCCAAATCTCCTTTACACTATGGATATAATCTGACACCCGAAACTATTTGAAGAAAAAAAGTGACACCCTGTGTCGATAGTAACTTTGATATTAGATATTCATAAAACAAGAATATATTGTCATATAATTTCAGTAGTTTTTTTCAATTTTATATTGATATCAACCCTTTAGATATGGTAAAATAAAAGCAGATACTATTATAATGAAAAGGGGAGAGATGTATGGGAATGTATTTAAATCCGGGAAATAGTGGATTTAAACGGATTTTGAAAGATTATTATGTTGACAAAACAGGAATGATTGAGATAATCAACGGTCGTATAGATTCAATGTCAAATCTCGTTTGTATAAGTCGCCCACGACGTTTTGGCAAATCATATGCGGCACAGATGTTGTGTGCTTATTATGACCACACTTTTGATTCTCATAATCTTTTTGATGATAAAATCATTAGTACTACAGAAAAATACGATGATCATATAAATGAGTATCAAGTAATTTATCTGGATATGTCAAATATTCTTGGAAAAGTAAAGCCTGAACAACTGATTCCTTTTATTGAAGAAAATATTACATCTGAATTATTATCATATTATCCAGATGTAGAAAAAGGTTCTACTTTCGATAAAACCTTGATGAATGCGGTAGAATCTGGCAAATCTAAATTTATCATGATTATAGACGAATGGGACGCACCAATTAGAGAAACACCGCAGATTACGAAAGAATATCTTTTGTTTTTGAGAATGTTGTTTAAGAGCAGTAATACAACTTCCAAAATTTTTGCTGCTGCATATATGACGGGTATACTTCCTATCAAGAAAGACGGCTCTGAATCGGCAGTTTCTGATTTTGATGAATATTCTGTCCTTGACCCCGGTGAATTTGCA
>CADCHW010000047.1 GCA_902801245.1 uncultured Ruminococcus sp. | reverse complement strand
TTGGTTCTCGATTTATCAAAGTCGCCCCTCATAGGGGAGATGTCCGCAGGACAGAGGGGTTTACTTGAATTTGCTAAATCTTTTAGATTTTGAGTATAAATTCTAACCAACGAATTCTCTCTAACCCAAATCAACTTCCGAATCACAAAATAAAAATTACGTATTATGTATTTTCTTGTAAATATTATTTCGATTTTTTAGCGACAATATAATAAATGTATGCTTAATAAAATGACTGATTGTAAAATATACTTTTACAATCAGTCAATATTTTTTTTGGAAAGTCTAACTAACTACTGAAAGAAAAACGAATTTCCACCCACCAAAAACTCAATAATTACGCATTGTTTTCAAGCTGATAATCTTCCCAAAGGTCGTGGTATTTAAATAACATCTTAATCAGCTTTGAAAACAGTACATCTTGACGTATAGCAAGTCCGAAAATAGACACTATCGCAAAAGTGTAATAGGCAACCTCAATTATATCGTTCACTGTATATGCTATGGCAAGCGAAAATATAAAGGTGTAAATTGCTGCCGCAGCACCGATAATTTTCTGATAAGTCTTTTTTGTAACCGCAAAGAATGTCCCACACACCGCTACATTTACCAAAGCTCCCGAGAGAGCTATAACCGAAGCACCCATTAATTTTACTTCGAGAATTGTGACAATCAAAAGAATTAAGCTTATACCCATAAGCTTAAGTAAAATCTTACCGATTTTTTGCGTAATGGGTCGTGCTTTTACATAGTTGCTGAATTCTACAACATTTTTCGGCATAAATTCCGTGGTGTGAGGTTTATTCTCATTGTTATCCATAGCAGGGGAAATAAATGTTTCGTCATTGCCGTAAATTTGGTAGTCGGCGTAATTTCCCGAACCCATTGACGCAACTCCCGAAAAACATTCGTTATTTTGTATACTGCCGAAAATATCATCATAAGGGTTTTCGTTTGGGTCGGATATTGTTTGTTCATTAAAAATATTACTGTTGTTAATTTTTTCGTCCTGTTGTTGATTGTATGTATTTTTCTTTGTGGAAAAGAACATATTATCATTAGGATTTTGAAGACTGATGTCATCGGGATTTGTATATTGTACGGTGAGATTTTGCTGCTGCTGAGTATAGCCGCCGTTTTGAGGATTTTTATTTTCGGTTAGGAACATATCCTCGTTTTTGTTTGCGAAAGTTCTGCCGCAGTAGCGACCGCAGTTAGGACAGCTTGTTGTGCCTGATTTAAGTTTCTTGCCGCAGGAGGGGCATTTCATTATATTAATATTAATCACTCCAAAGATTTTATATATACTCAAAATCTAAAAGATTTAGCATGTTAAAGCTTGCGGGGTGCAGGGGCAGAGCCCTGCTCGCTGACGGAACACCTCAGCGAAACCGAATAAACTATAAATCAAAGCAACTCTTAAAATAATCCCTTTCGGTAAAAATCAAAACAGGCAACAGCGTAGCGAATTGCCGGTCTAAGAAATAAAAGTGCTAAATCTTAACGCTTTCGAGTATAAATATATTTTACACCACATTCAAACCCTTTGTCAACCGGTCGGGGCGGACAACGTCCGCAGGAAACATGTGCAAAAAAACGGAGAGAAAACAGCATTCTCTCCGCTTTCTTCGCAGATTAAAATAACTTACTTAAACATATAGCTTACGGTATCGATAACATCACCGAAAGTTTCCATAGCCTTATTGGCTTTTTTCTTAATCTGCTTCTTGTTGTCGGTCATATTCTTACCCATATAACCTAATAACATACCTGTTGCGACACCTGCCGTTAAACCTTTCAATGCCTTAGCAGTACTTTTTGTCATAACCTTTAACCTCCATAGCTTCATAAGATAATACAGTATAAAGATATACGCTTTATTCATATTGATTCTCATACTTCTGCTCCGGAACAAAGTTAATCTACAGCCGCCAAATCCGCACGGCTTAAGGGGATTGAACGAGAAGAGTTTTTGCGTATTGTCGAAAGAGAGTAATTAACAGCATCGGAATTTTTATCTTAGCTTTGTGCGGTTGGCGGCTGATATTATTGTTTGTGTATTTTCTTTAAAAATGTATGTAGAATTTTGGCTTTACTACTTGTTAAATTTTTATTTTTGTTTTATAATATAACAGGAATAAATAAAAAGGAGAAATATAAAATAATGGCTACATTAAACATCGTTCTGGTTGAACCCGAAATACCTCAGAATACCGGCAATATCGCAAGAACCTGTGCCGTAACCGGTGCAAGACTTCATCTCATTGAACCGCTCGGATTTAAAATAGACGACAGAAAGCTCAAACACGCAGGTCTTGATTATTGGCAGTATCTTGATATTACAATATATAAAAACCTTGATGATTTCTTTTCAAAGAACAACGGAAAATATTTCTTTTTTTCAACTAAAGCACAGAATGTTCATTCCGATGTGAAATATCCCGACGGTGCATATTTGTTTTTCGGCAAGGAGAGTAAGGGTCTGCCCGAAAAGCTTCTGTTTGAAAATCACGATACAACGGTCAGGATTCCTATGATGGACGAAGCGAGAAGTCTTAACCTTTCAAATTCTGTTGCGATTGCGACATATGAGGTTTTAAGACAGTGGAATTATCCGGAGCTGCTTTGTTCGGGAGAGCTTAGAGATTTTAAGTGGAGTGACTTAAACAACAGTTTTTGATAATGCGTAATTATTGGGTTTTTGGTGGTCGGGAGTTGGTTTTTCTTTAGTATTTACAATAGTCAAACGTTATATTTTAGAATATTTTTACAAAAAACACTTTGAATTTTATAAATAGCTATATAGTTCACGATACAATTACATATTTCAAAATCGGGCAGGGTATTTTATTTGAATACCTACCCGATTTTTTTTGTAACAATTTTGGCTTTAAATCTATTTATATACAGAAGCGATTCAAGAATACGGAGGTGACGAAAATGCCGAAAGAATTTGACAAGCTTTACACGGACTATGCCGAAACGGTCAAGCGTTTTCTTATAAGTCTTACAGGAAATATCGACCTCTCCGAAGAACTTATGCAGGAAACATTTTATCAGGCAATTATGTCTATAAACAGATATAACGGCAAATGTAAAATGTCGGTGTGGCTTTGTCAGATTGCGAAGCACCGATATTACGATTATCTCAAAAAGCAGAAGCATTACAAAGCGAATTTCTCCGACGGTGATATTTTTGATATGATTACTGTTCCGTCAAAAGATGATTCAATTGAAAACGAAATCATTAAGCGTGACGAGGTAAAATATATTCTGAAATGTATCGAGGAAATTTACGAGCCTTACGGTAAAGTTTTTATGCTGAGGATTTACGGCGAACTGAGTTTTAGAGAAATCGGCAGTGTATTCGGTAAATCCGAGAGCTGGGCGAGAGTGACGTACTATCGGGCAAAGAAAAAAATCAAGAGAAAGGCGGATTTGTATGAAAATAACTTGTGACATTGTTAGCGACCTTTTACCGCTGTACATTGATGAGGTATGCACCGAGGATACAAAATCGGCGGTTGAGGAACATATCGGCGAATGCGATAAATGCAGGGAGATTTTGGAAAATATGTCTTCGGATAATCCGATACATATTCCCGAAAAAACAGAGGTCGAAAAAGCCAAAAAGCCTTTTAAGAAACTATGGCGGAGATTTATATTCTGGTTGATTTTCGGTATATTCTGCACATCGGTGATAATATTTACACTTAACATAGCGGGAGCATTTGATAATATAGAGAAGAATTTTTACCGTTCCGTATCTTTCCTTGTCGAAGATGCGGAAGCTGCGGACGAATGGGTAACAATTACCGAGTACAGATATTTTGACGGCTACAGCGGCGACAATCGTATTACAGAAAATTATCTTGAAATCAGGGGATTGTTTCCGAAGAAAGAACTTTACTGTTCGTTCCCCGATATTTATTCGGCAGAACTGAGAATTCTTGATGAAAACGGAAATGTTGTTGTTGAACCTTTTGAAGCAAACGGAGGTATGACGAATATTCCTCTAAAGGAATTAAAAGGCAATACTAAGTATTATGTACAATACATAAGCGATACAGGCGGAAATTTTGCATTTAATTTGTTTTAACTTATAGCAACAAAACAAAAAGGACTTTTGCTCGGTGTATTGCCGAACGAAAGTCCTTTAAAATATTAAGCCTTATAAAATATATTATTTAGCAATAATGCTTTCGCCGTTCATTTCGGCAGGCTGTTCAAGACCCATAATTTCAAGCATAGTCGGAGCAATGTCGGCAAGTCTGCCGCCCTCTCTGAGCTTGCACGGATAACCTACCACACAGAACGGTACGGGGTTGGTTGTGTGTGCCGTAAACGGTGAACCGTCCTCGTCAAACATCTTGTCTGCGTTGCCGTGGTCGGCTGTGATAAGCGATACACCGCCCATTTCAGCAATAGCATTCGTTACCTTGCCTACGCACTCGTCAACAGCTTCAACTGCCTTTACCGCAGCTTCAAAAATACCTGTGTGACCTACCATATCGCAGTTCGCAAAATTGAGAATAATCATATCATATTTGCCGCTCTTGATAGCGTCAACACACTTGTCCGTAACCTCATAAGCACTCATCTCGGGCTGTAAATCGTATGTTGCAACTTTCGGAGAGTTGACAAGGATTCTGTCCTCGCCCTCGTAAATCTTTTCAACACCGCCGTTGAAGAAGAACGTAACGTGAGCGTATTTCTCTGTTTCTGCAATTCTGAGCTGTGTCATATCTTTTGAAGATATGTATTCACCCAAAGTATTTACAAGCGACTGCGGCTTGAATGCTACCGAAACATTCGGCATTGTTGCATCATACTGTGTGAAGCATACGAACTTAACGGGGAAGAAGCCGTTTCTTCTCTCGAAGCCCTTGAAATCGGGGTCAACGAAAGTTCTTGTAATCTCTCTTGCACGGTCGGGACGGAAGTTGAAGAATACGATAGAATCGTTTGGCTTTACAGTACCCTCTTTATCAATAACTGTCGGAAGAACAAATTCGTCCGTAACTTCGTTTTTGTAAGAATCGCCGATAGCCTTAACTGCACAGCAGCTTTCTACACCCTCGCCGTAAACCATTGCAGAGTAAGCTTTTTCAACTCTGTCCCAGTTGTTGTCACGATCCATTGCATAATATCTTCCTGCAACGGTTGCAACTTTACCCACACCGATTTCCTCGGTTTTCTTAACAAGTTCTTCAGCGAAATCCTTTGCACTTGACGGCGGAACATCTCTTCCGTCAAGGAAAGCGTGAATGTATACCTTTTCAAGACCGCTCTTCTTAGCAAGTTCAAGAAGTCCGTAAAGGTGGGTGTTGTGACTGTGAACACCGCCGCTCGAAAGCAGACCCATAAGATGAAGTGCGGAGTTGTTAGCCTTGCAGTTTTCAACGGCTTCAACAAGAGCTTCATTCTCGAAGAAATCACCGTCACCGATAGACTTTGTAATTCTTGTAAGCTCCTGATAAACAACACGACCTGCACCCATATTTGTGTGACCTACCTCGCTGTTGCCCATTTGACCGTCGGGAAGACCAACGTCCATACCCGAAGCACCAATAGTTGTAACAGGGTTTTCGCTGAAAATTCTGTCAAGATTCGGCTTGTTGGCAGCTGCGATAGCGTTGCCCTCGGGGGGAGCTATTCCGTAGCCGTCCATAATAATTAAAATAATCGGTTTTTTCATTGTAAAAACTCCTGTCAATTAAGCGTTAGCAGCAGAAACAATAGCAGCGAATTTCTCGGCAACAAGTGAAGCACCGCCGATAAGACCGCCGTCAACGTTCTCCTTGCCCAGAAGCTCAGCAGCGTTTCCGTCGTTCATAGAACCGCCGTACTGAATTGTGATTGAATCTGCAACTTCCTTGCTGTAGAGTTTAGCAAGAGTTTCACGGATAAATGCACAAACCTCTTCAGCCTGCTCTGCTGTAGCTGTCTTGCCCGTACCGATAGCCCATACAGGCTCGTAAGCGATAACAACGTTCTTAACGTCCTCTGCGGAAACACCCAAGAGGTCAAGCTTAATCTGTCTTGCGATAACTTCCTGTGTGATGTTTGTTTCACGCTCTTTGAGAAGCTCGCCGACACAAACGATAGGCTTCAAGCCTGCTGCAAGAACAGCCTTTGTTCTGAGGTTTACGGTTTCGTCTGTTTCGCCGAAGTACTGTCTTCTCTCGCTGTGACCGAGAACTACATACTCAACGCCGATTTCCTTAAGCATACCTGTAGAAATTTCGCCTGTGAAAGCACCTTTCTCTTCCCAGTGAGCATTCTCTGCACCGATTTTGATGTTAGTACCCTTTACTGTTTCAACTGCGACTGCAATGTCAACATAAGGAACGCAAGCGATAACCTCGGCTTCTGCGTCCTTAACTAGGGGAGCGATTTCTGTAAGGAGAGCCTTAGCCTCGCTCGGAGTTTTATTCATCTTCCAGTTACCTGCAATAACTGCTTTTCTTAATGTCTTGTTCATTTTTATAACTTCCTTTCTTTTTTCGCACGTGAAGATAATCTTCTGTAACCTAAAGTTTATGAACCCGACCGAAAGTTGGTCTAATGAGGTAGTTTTAGGTTACTCTATTATAATTTGGTTTTAACCTGTAACGGTTACCAATCAATAACAAGGCGGAAAGGTCATTACAATTCCGCCTTGCTTAAAATGTTAAAAATTAATTACTTGTCTGCAATAACAGCAATACCCGGGAGAACCTTGCCCTCAAGATATTCAAGAGATGCACCGCCGCCTGTGGAAATGTGGCTCATCTTGTCTGCAAAGCCGAGAGAAATAACAGCAGCTGCACTGTCACCGCCGCCGATAATTGTTGTAGCTTCTGTTTCGGAAAGAGCCTTAGCAACAGCGATAGTACCCTTAGCAAGTACGGGGTTCTCGAATACGCCCATAGGTCCGTTCCAAACTACAGTTTTTGCAGTCTTAACAGCCTCAGCAAAAAGAGCCTGTGTCTTTTCGCCGATATCAAGACCCATAACATCGGCAGGGATTGAATCAACAGCAACGTTCTTAACTTCGATTTCAGCGTCAATCGGGTTCGGGAAAGCATTGGCAACAACTGTGTCAACAGGGAGGAGGAGCTTCTTGCCGAGCTTCTCAGCCTTAGCAATCATTTCCTTGCAGTAGTCAAGTTTCTCGTCGTCAACAAGTGATTTACCAACTTCAAGACCCTGAGCCTTTAAGAATGTATAAGACATACCGCCGCCGATAATGAGAGTGTCGCACTTCTCAAGGAGGTTGGAAATTACGTTGAGCTTGTCTGCAACCTTAGCACCGCCGAGGATAGCAACAAACGGTCTTTCCGGAACTTCGACAGCGTTGCCGAGGTAGTTGATTTCTTTCTGCATAAGGTAGCCTACAGCTGTATCCTTGATGTGGTCTGTAACACCTGCTGTTGAGCAGTGAGCTCTGTGAGCAGAACCGAAAGCGTCCATAACAAAAACATCAGCGAGTGAAGCAAGCTCCTCTGAGAAAGGCTCAAGGTTCTTAGTTTCCTCTTTTCTGAAACGTGTATTCTGGAGAAGAACAACGTCACCGTTATTCATAGCAGCAACGGCAGCCTTAGCCTTTTCGCCTACAACCTCGTCGTCGTCAGCGAAAACAACCTCTTTGCCGAGAAGCTCGGAAAGTCTTACGGCAACGGGAGCAAGAGAGAACTTCTCTTCCGGACCGTTCTTCGGCTTGCCAAGGTGGGAGCAAAGGATAACCTTGCCGCCGTTCTCGATTAATTTGTTGATTGTGGGAAGAGCGGCTGTAATTCTGTTATCGTTGGTGATAACACCGTCCTTAAGAGGTACATTGAAGTCGCAGCGAACAAGAACTCTCTTGCCGGTTACGTCAATATCCTCAACTGTTCTTTTGTTTAAAGCACTCATTTCAAAAATCTCCTTTAATTAAGAATTATTTGTAATTGAACCATACACATTTATTATACCCTATTTTGGTATAATTTTCAATATCAAATTTGATTTTTAATGTCTTTTTATTATAAAATTTTTCTGATTTTTAACAATATGAAAAGTTCCCCTTAGAACAAGTCTAAGGGGAACTATTTCAGCTAAGTAACTAA
This sequence comes from uncultured Ruminococcus sp., assembly GCA_902801245.1. GTDB lineage: Bacteria > Bacillota > Clostridia > Oscillospirales > Acutalibacteraceae > RUG592. The sequence continues at coordinate 11,426 of CADCHW010000047.1, read as the reverse complement.
ACCCAGTTAGTTAATTTTTAAATTATTCTTCAGTCTTTTTTCTTGTGTAGATTACAACACCGGCAGCAGCCATAAGGATAACTACGAGTGAGATAACAGCGAATGTACCTGCTGTCTGAACTGTAGGAGTTGTGCTGCTTGCAGCAGTTGTAGATGTGGAAGTAGTAGACTTACCACCTGAAGTTGTTGAAGAGGCCTTGTCATTTGTGCCCTTAGGATCAGAGCTTGTTGTTGAAGAAGCTGCTGTAGAAGATGTTGCTGTAGAAGATGTTACTGTAGAAGATGTTGAAGCTGTTGAAGATGTTGAAGATGTAGGCAACTCTCTCGGTGTCGGCCATGCAACGTTGAGGAAGAGATACTTGTCAGCATCAGCTGTGATGTCGTTCGGTGTACCTGTTGTGAGGTCGATGAGCTTGTCTGTTGTCAACTGAATGTTAGCGTCGTCTTCGTCGAAGTCCTTAAGAGCCTTGAACTGAATTGTTACGATTGTGCTTTCGTCCTTAGCCTCTGCACCGTACTCAGGATCGGAAGGATTAAGACCAATCTCGATACCAGCGTCTGTATCATTGATAGCAAGTGTTACAGCTACTTTACCAGCCTCGTACCATCTCTTGTTTCCTCTGAACTCAAAAGCACTGTCGTCTACAGCAAGAACATCCTTGTTGTAAGAAATGATTGAGTTAGCAGCACCAAGACCAGCGAGGTCTTTAACGTTGTATGTTACAGTTACGATATCGCCTGCTGCATACTTCTTAGTAGAAGGGTTGCTCGGGTTAGGAGTATCCGGTGTATTTGCAGCATCAGCAAAACCATATGTGCCGTAGTTGTAGCTTGTCTTGAACTCGTCAAGCTTGAACCAGTTACCGCTTGATGTTACAGCACCGCTGAGATCGTTTGTGGACGTATGAGCAGCGTCCTGAGCAAGAACATAGATATAACCGTCATAATCCTCGTCCTCAACGTTGATGTTAGCTGTCTGATGAGCAACCTTTGCGAGTTCGTCATGGTTCGGATCGCCCTCGTTGCCTGCATCTACAAAAGCATTGAAGATAATTGTAGCAACGTTATCGTTGTTGGGAACAGAAATCTTGAATGCGTTCGGATGAACCTCGGGAGCAGGAGTAGCAGCCTGACCCGGCCAAGCACCGTTTCCGCCTGCTTCCCAGAAATAGTAACCTACGTTTGTGTTAGAAGCACCTGCTTCTGTTTTAAAGTAGTTATCCGGAGCTAAGAAGTAGTAAGTAACGTTATCATCAGCAGATGCGGAAAGAGCACCGAAGCCAACGCAGAATATAGCTACCAACATAGCTGCGGAAAGTAAAATACTAATGACTTTCTTGGACATTTAATTTTCCTCCTTGAATAAAAAATATAAATTTGTCAATATCCCGAAGAATAGTTCCTCAGCGTGTTTATTATACTACATCTAAAAAAAAATTTCAATACCTTTTTTAAAAAAAAATTACCAAACTGTAAAAAAAATTCAGATAAATTTTTGGTTTGTTCATAAATTACAGCTTTCAACAAAAAAGTTCACTAAAATTCTCTTTTGATGTACTTAACCTTTTTTCTTTGCCATAATCGCAGAAATACCTGCCGCTGCAATTACTAAGCAAACTGCAACACCTATTATTATTCCTTTTGGAAATGCTCCTCTGCTGTCGGCAGCTGAGGAGGTATCTTCGTCAAGCTTAATCGGCGGAACACTTGCAAACTCTGCTTCATCATAGCTTTCTATAATGCTTATAGTGCTTTCGTTATCCGACACTGCAGCCGTATCGGTTTGGGACTCGGAATCCTTGTTGTCGGCACTGCTTGCAGCCTTTGAAGAACTCTCCGCAGGCTTGGAGCTTTCGTCTGCTTTGCTGCCTGCCGCAGAAGATACATTTGCCGAAGTCTTGCTGCCTGCCGCAGAAGATACATTTGCCGAAGTCTTGCTGCTGACCGCAGACGAAGCTTTTGATTCTGTTTTGGAATTATTCTGTGCAGCCGCAGAGCTTACCGCTACATTATTATTGTTATTGCTGTTATCCGAATTTGAAGTTACCGAATTTACGGAGGTATCTTCATTTTCAAGTGCTGCGGAAAATTTAACATAAGACGGGTCTGTTGCCGTAACACCTGTGTTTCCTATTTTATACGCATCATTAAGCGTGAACGTAAATAATGATTCAAAATCCGAAATATCCTGTTTTGCCACAAATACTGCACTGTAAACATCTGTTTTTGCGGTAAAGTCCGAACCCTCCGTTTCAAACATTGCTGCCCAGAGAATTTCGCCGTCAACGGTAGTATTTGAAACACCCATACCCTCAAGCGTTTCATCGGAAAGGAGGTCGAACTTGCTCTTGTCGTAAAGTATCTGTGCATTCATACTTCCCATACTGCTTTCGCCCTCAACGCTGATTTTTACCTCAACGGTGTCGCCTGTTTTAACGGAAGTGGCAAACGCAGTTACGGCTGTCATTGCAAGAAGTACCGCCGACAGCACAACCGCCGATATACCTTTAATAACCTTTTTCATATGCCGCACCTCATTAATAGCCGTCCGGATTGTTGGACTGCCAGTTCCAAAGGTCACGGCACATATCCTCTAAAGTGAGTTCCGCCGTCCAGTTAAGAAGCTCCTTGGCTTTTTCGGCATTGGCATAGTATTCGGGCAGGTCGCCGGGTCGTCTTGGCTTAATTGCATACGGCACGGGAATATTATTCACACCCGAGAAAGTATTCACAACCTCCAGAACGCTGTGACCTCTTCCCGAACCGAGGTTAATAGCCTCCGCACCTGTATGTTTATCGGCATACTCCAAAGCTGCAACGTGACCCTTTGCAAGGTCTACAACGTGAATGTAATCACGAACTCCCGTTCCGTCCTTAGTAGGATAGTCGTCACCGAAAACTCCCAGTTCGGGAAGCTTGCCTGTGGCAACCTTTGCAACATACGGAAGCAGATTATTCGGAATACCGCTCGGGTCTTCGCCTATTCTTCCGCTCGGGTGAGCTCCTATCGGATTGAAGTATCTAAGGAGAACGGCGGAAAGCTTGCTGTTAGCATTTGATGCGTCCTTTAAGATTTGTTCAATCATAAGCTTAGTCCAGCCGTAGGGGTTTGTACAGCCTGTAATAGGCATAGTTTCAACATAGGGGATAGGGTTGTTCTCACCGTAAACTGTAGCGGACGAACTGAACACTATCTTATTGACGTTGAATTTCTCCATAACTTCAAGCAAAGTTAATGTTGCGTCTATATTATTTCTGTAATACATCAGCGGCTTTTGACAGGATTCGCCGACAGCCTTATATCCCGCAAAATGGATTACGGCATCAATCGGCTGTTCGCTGAAAAGCTTTGTCAATGCATTGTTATCCGCAACATCAATTGGATAAACGTCAACTTCCTTGCCTGTGATTTCTCTTATTCTTTTAATAACCTCGGGTTTGCTGTTGGAAAAGTTATCGGCTATCACAACATCATAGCCTTTATCCAAAAGCTCCACGCAGGTGTGCGAGCCGATATAACCGGCACCGCCTGTGAGTAATACTTTCATAAATCCTCCTTGGTAGTAAAAATTAATTTGCAGGCAAATTAATTTTAATGAAGTGTGCAGACACATGAAGTTCGCCTTGCGGCGAATGCTTTTTGTCTGCGGATTGATTTCATCAAGTTGTTTTAATTTGCCATTATTATTGTTTTTATATCAATCCGACTTTTAAAGCCGAAGATTAAGCTTGATTGTAGCTGTACGGTTGAAATCAAATCGTAGGTTATCTTTCTTAGACCGGCAATTCGCTACGCTGTTGCCTGTTTTGGTTTGTATCGGAAGAGATTATTTTTATGTTCGTTTTTTATTTTTGTTATTTTGCTGTTGATAGTTTATTTAGTTTCGCTGAGGGAAGTTTATTTTTCTTTCGTCAGCGAGCAGGGCTCTGCCCCTGCATGGTGCAAGACCACTAGGAACACCTACCAATCAGCTGTCGCCTACGGCTCGGCTTCTTGGGGTGTTCCGTCGCTCGCAAGCTTTGAAAAGCTTGACCAAACTTTAACAAGCTTCGCCAACCGTAAAGCTATGCTTGATTTATACTTTTACCTTTTTAACGGCAGGCAAAAGAAGACTGTTCACAATTCCCGTGAAAGTTCCTGTAAATACCGCAACTATAATAAGAAAGGGAAGGTAGAAAAACACCGAACCTCCTATTATTGCAAAAGCCGCAATAAGCTGTCCTAAATTATGGCTTACCGCACCTAGAACACCTATACCGACATAGCCGAGTTTTTTCCTGTCGTAATTCATAAAGAACCACATAACCAGCATACTCAGCAGACTGCCGCAAAGGCTCATAAAGCCTGCCACGGGTCCTCTTGTTATCACGGCGAAAAATGCTTTAATCAGCGTTGTGCATAAGCCGCCGCCAAGACCGTTCAAATCGGTAGCCGTCATAACCGCAAGGTTAGCAAGTCCGAGCTTTGCTCCGGGGACGGGAAGTTCGGGGAGCATTCCCTCAAGAAACGACAGTACAATTGTTAAAGCGGAAAGCATAGCCGTTTGTGCAAAAGCCGTTGTATTGAATTTCTTTTTCTGTTTACTGTTTTTCATAATTATAAGAATAACTCACTTTCACCCGACAATAACATCTGCTTCGGGTTCACCGCCCCGAAGTGTAACTGAAATGTGTGCCGGTAAACAAACTATAGCTTGACCCGAACGTGTTATCTTGCCTGTGTTCACGCAGACCTTATCACCGCAGTCGGAGCTTATAATCTGCACTCCGTCGGGCATTACCTTTAATATAATGTTATATTCGCCGTCAATCGGTACGTCTGTTTCCCTTGACACATTCGATAGGCTTTGAGTGTATATAATCTCCGAGTCCTTTTTTACAACCACTTCAAGCAGTTCGTCACTGTTTCCGTGCTGAATGAATATCGCCGAAACCGCCACGCAGACCAGAACAGCCATAAGCACAAAATCCCAAGCCGTCACACGTTTGCGAACAGTGTTTTTATTTTTATTATTCTGCATTGCCTTTTACCAACGCTCTCGCCATTTCTGTGATTTCCTCGTAGTTGTATTCTCTCTTGATGTCGTCAAGAGTTTTTTCTTTTGTGTACTCACCGCAGTTCTTTTTGCAGTAATCCTTTATAAGAGTATACTGTGAACGGAAATTTTCATTTGACGAATTATCGAGTTTTATTTCCCAGTCGGTAGCTATTTTGTTGTTGTCGAGAATTTCGCAGAGAACAGCACCGGAATAAACATTGCCTTTGTAGTTCAAAAAATCGGAAACATCATCGTTATATTTTCCTGTGCAGAGATAATGATAAGCACTGTAGAAATTAATGGCTTCCGACTTTTCTTTATTAAAGTAAGTCATATCGTCGCCGGTGAGGTCGCTGATTCTGTAGAACACATACTGTGTTCTGCCGTCAACAAGTTCGATTCTCTGCTGCTGTTCGGCAAACTCGGGGTACTTTTTCTCTTGTTCATCTCGGACAGTTACATATTCGGCGATAAGCTGTTTGATGTCATTCTTGGTTTTTGCGGTTCTCATATCATCGATAATTCTGTACTGCAAGCCTAGGAGAGCAATGTTGTCCTCATTCATATCAAAACCGACAGTTACATCGGCGGTCGGACTGTCGGGAGAAGCAACAGTATCACTGAATGTATTTTTAACATACGATTCCTTTAAAGAGCCTGCACCGTTTAAGTTAGCGGAATTTTCGGTATATTTAATTGTCAATATATCTTTGTTTTTAAGTGTTACATATCCCTTATCTTTTGAATAGAGTTTAAGTGAAACAGCATTAGGGGAAACATCTGCCAATCTGTAAACCGAAATATCGCTGTAATTATCGGGCATTTCAATTTTCTGTGCAGTAATGTCCCCAGACATATCAACATTCACAACATATGAACGACCGAAAGTATCTTCGTCATTAGTTATAACACAGCCGATATCACGGAGATTGTATTTGATATCCCATACCTCTTTATTGCCTTTTTTGCTGTCGAAAATTGAGATAACCTCGCATATATCGCCTACAGCGTTTTGGTCAAGCTCGCTGAGATTTTCGTAAGATGTGTTCATTGTTTTGTTGCCTACCATATCGGCACAAACCCCAATAAACAAAATGCCCAATATAATGATAACAATATTCAGAAATTTTTTTAATCCGTTCATTTTATAACCCCACATTGTACACATATTAATAATACATCTTATATATTACTCCTTTTCAAAAAAATTTTCAATAATTTTTGAATTTTATTTTTCCGAAAAGGTTTCAACGTTTTCGGGATTTGATGTGTAAAAGTGTACAAAAAATATAAATTGCAATTGAAGAAAAATTTTTTTCAAAAAAGTATTGACAACAGAAAAAGTTTTTGATATAATATAAATCACCGTTGGGGAATTGTGTAACGGTAGCACGACAGACTCTGACTCTGTTTGTTGGGGTTCGAATCCCTATTCCCCAGCCAAAAACTCTCGGCATAGTGCCGGGAGTTTTTTCTTTATTCTTTAGTTCTCTTCCTCCGACCGGCAATTCGCTCCTCTCTTGCCTGTTTTTGTTTTTGTCGGAAGATAATGTTTTAGGGTTGATTTTTTTATTATTCGTGTTTCTTGGATATTTCGTTTCAGTTTCGCTGAGGGTAGTTTATCTTTCTTTTCACGTTGATTTCGTCAGCGACAAGGGCTCTGCCCTTGACCCGCAAGCTTTAAAAAGCTTGACCAAACTTTAACAGGCTTCGCTCCGCCGAAAAATATTGCAAAATTAATGAAATTTTTTAAAATTTCTTTAAACCCCCTTGCAATTATCGGAAAATATTGTTATAATAAGACGTAATGGTTTTTTGAATTTTAAACTAAAAAGGATGGTTAGAATGGTTAAAGCTATTGTCGGTGCAAACTGGGGCGACGAGGGTAAAGGTAAAATTACCGATTGTCTTGCTCAGAAGTCCGATATCGTAATCAGATTCCAAGGCGGCAGCAACGCAGGTCATACTATTATAAATAACTACGGCAAGTTCGCTTTGCATCAGCTTCCCTCGGGTGTGTTCTATGACCACACCACAAATATTATCGGTAACGGTGTTGCTTTCAGTGTGGATAATTTCGTAAAAGAAATGGCTCACCTTAAAGAGAACGGCGTTAATCCAAAGGTTCTTGTATCCGACAGAGCTCAAATCGTTATGCCTTATCATATCGCATTCGATTGTTACGAAGAGGAACGTTTAAGCTCAAAAAGCTTCGGTTCTACCAAGTCGGGTATTGCTCCGTTCTATTCGGATAAGTTCGCTAAGGTTGGTTTTCAGGTTAATGAACTCTTTGACGATGAAGAGGGATTGAAAGAGAAAATCGCAGGTATTCTTGAAGTTAAGAACGCAACCTTGAAAGATCTTTACCATAAAGACCCAATCTCCGTTGACGAGATTTTTAATAAGCTTATGGAGTATAAGGTCGCTATTGAGCCGTATGTCGGCGATGCATTCAAATTTGTTCACGATGCACTCAAAGACGGTAAGACTATTCTTTTGGAGGGTCAGCTCGGTTCGCTTAAAGATACCGATTTCGGTATTTATCCTATGGTAACATCTTCAAATACTATCGCAGGCTACGGTGCTGTTGGTGCAGGTATTCCTCCGTATGAAATTAAGGATATCGTAACTGTAGTTAAGGCTTATTCAAGTGCCGTTGGTGCAGGTGAGTTTGTAAGCGAAATTTTCGGCAAGGAAGCGGAGCTTATGCGTAATCACGGCGGTGACGGCGGCGAGTACGGTGCTACTACGGGCAGACCAAGAAGAATGGGTTGGCTCGACCTTGTGGCTACTCGTTACGGCTGTCAGGTTCAGGGTACTACGGAGGTTGCGTTTACTGTTCTCGATGCTCTCGGCTATCTCGATGAGATTCCCGTTTGCGTGGCTTATGAGCTTGACGGCAAGCAGATTGATTACTTCCCGCCTACAACTCAGCTCAAACGCTGCAAGCCTGTACTTAAAGTTTTGAAAGGCTGGAAGTGCGATATTTCGGGTATTACCGAATATGACAAGCTTCCTCAGGAGTGTAAGGATTACGTTGAATTTGCGGAGCAGCAGATTGGCTTCCCGATTACTATGGTTTCCAACGGTCCGAAGAGAGAGAATCTTATTTACAGAAAGTAATATTTTAAAGGGTATGTTCGTCGAAATAATCGGGCATACCCGATATTTTTAAAGTGGTGCGGTAATTATGACTAAAAAATTTGTTAGTGTTTTGTTGACTGTGATTGTTTTTGTGCTGTCGCTTTCCACTGTGACGGCTTTTGCAGACGAAAATAACATTAAGGTCGGTGACGAAATTCGGGTTGTGTTTACCATAGGTGACGTTCAAAATGCTGCCGGAGTTTCCGTTGAAACTGTTTATAACAGCGAATATCTTACAGCGGAAAATATTGTGTGTACCGTGTCGGGGAGTGAAAGCAATATTTCCGTTCCCGGTGAGGTTAAATGGAATTTTCTCGTTTATAACGGCATTGACTTTAAAAATACAGATGTTGCTGTTGTAACATTCAGAGCCTTAAAGCCGTGTTCATTTTACGACATTAATATTATGTATAATTGCCGTGAGTTTATAAATCCCGATTTGCAGAGGATTACGGACGAGCCGAACAGTCTTTTTAAAGTTCATGCCGTCCATAATGACGTTGAATATGACGTTCATACAATCGGTTCGGCATATACTGTTGATACTGAAATTGATAATTCCGATATACAAAATCCCCATGATACTACAGATACGCATATATACAATAATACAGATAACACCGATAAATCAACCGACACGGATAATAACACCGGACGAACCGATAACACCGGACGAACCACCGAAAAAGATTCAACTTCAAAAATCACGAAAACCACGGATACCGACAAAACCAAAGATACAGATACCGTCAAAGCCTCAAAGCAGGATTCCAATAAAAATACATCTTCCGAAAAAATATCTGCCGTCAGCGGTACAACGTCACAAACAACATATTCTCCGAGTACGGGGGATAATGCCGTTAATACTTCGGGTTCTCAGAGTTTTACGGTTATTATGCTTTTTGCGGCGATGATTGTTTCGGGTGCGGTTGTTGTGATTATAAATAAAAGTAAATATCAACAATAAAATCAACGCTGTATCAATAAAGATACAGCGTTAATTATTATACTGATTTAATAATTGCACATTGCACATTGCACATTGCACATTGCTAATTGTCATAAGCTGTTTCCAAAAAATCCGCATATTCGGGATAAGTATTTTTCACCTTATCGCAGACTATTTTCGCATAGCGTTTATGTGTGCAGAGATATTGCTTGTAAACTTTGGTGTCCATATCGTGAGAACATACCGAACTGCGAAGAACATCTATAGCAATAAATATTTTACTTTGCTGACTGATTCTGTGAATATTATTTTCTCTCAGCCATATGCCGTGTTCAGCATAATTTTGGGAAGATATACCGTATACAATATACTTGTTTGAAAATATGTCGTATATGACGGAGCTGTCAAAGAAAGCATATCGTTTATTGTCGGTATAGGTACTCGTGAAAGCCGTGAGCAGTTTTTGATGTATATGCGTTCCGACAAGCTCCTCGGGCGGCACAAATCTTGTGATATGCGTAATGTTTACACTTTCGTTTTCGTCATAATGCACCTCACGAAGATTTTTACAGTAAGGCGAAAATATTTCATCGGCAGCGTAAACGAAACCTAAGTTAATGGTTTTCATGTATTGCTCGTTAATCGCATATTTTGCGATAGAATAATAATTATTTACATCAATAAAGCTAATGTTTTCGGAATGTGTGTTAATAGTCCACGAATGAACCTTATGGGATAAAACTTCAATCTGCGTATCTTTAAAATCACGTTTGACAATATTGATATATCCCTTATATTTACTGCCGTCCGGATAGCGAACATCAACATAGTCGGGAAAGTAAAGATATTTGACGTTACTCGGCACAATCGCCTTGCAGGATAGATAACAGTCACGAATTTCTGATAAGTATCTTCTTCTATCATTGTACGAATCCTGAAAATAAATTGACGAGCAATCAGAAAAATCAAGGCTGCATGAGGTGTCAACGGCATTTTTCATCAAATGAACTCTTGTACCCTTGCGGAATTTTACATCAGCCTTAGTACCGACAAGCAGAACGTATATATCATCATAAACGTATATATCATCATATATATCGTGGGCTACAATCATTTTGTATTTGTAGTGAATAGGCGTATTAGTAAAAATACTTCCGTCTGTAAGGCAGTATCCGTTGTGACTTGAAAAGCCCTCAAGTCCGCTCGCATAAAATGCACGTTCATCTATTCTCCGAATACTGTAAGGAAGAATAACATATTTAAGACTTCGGCAATATTCAAATGCACTTTTACCCAGAATAAACAATGTGTTGGGCAAATGAACATCGTTAAGATTTTTACATTCATAAAAGGCATTGTCCTCAATTATTCTTGTACCCTCGGCAAACGTAACGCTTTTGATGCCGCTTAATCTGAATGCACCCTCACGAACTCTGTAAATTGTACTAGGAATTTGTACGCTGTCGATTTTCTTGTTTCGGAAAGCCTTTGACCCAATTTCGTTTACAACCATATCGCCGATTTTACTCGGGATAATGATATCCTTTTCCGTGCCGTGATAGTTGGTTATCCTGATACGTTTTTGTTTTTTGCGGAACGACCAGCCTTGTTCAACCGCTTCTTTTTCCGTAAGGGTAACGTTTTCGACTTCTACAGGTTCGTTTCTTTCACGGTCGGGATAGTAAATTCGGGAACTGCTTGTTTCTATAAGGGCAGGATTTTCGGGCTGTTCGGGGGCTTTTACGGTGATTTGTTGCTTAGGAGCGGGGGCAGGTGTTGAAACAGCGTTATTGTTGTTATCAAAAGATTTTTTGTTTGGAAATAACTTGTTGAGTAAGCTCATTTAATCACCTCAGTAGTCAATGATTTTGTAATCCTTGTAAAAAACTCCGCTGTCCTTGATTTTATTCTCGTGCAGATTTTTCACAATTGGATAAAGTATACGTGCCGCACCGTCGTCGAATGTTAAATACGGCTTGAAGCTTTTGCTGATTTCGTAAGCAGGCGGAAACTGATTTGATACCCAACCGGGGTCGCAGGAATAGACGAAAATCTTGTCTTTTTCGTAGTCCGAGGCTATGGAATGTGTCATCATATTCAAAGAAGCTTTTGCCATATTTGTGTGAACATGTCGGGCAAGCTTTTGTTTTATGTCAAAACGTCCCTCAACAGAACTGACATTTATCACAAATTTGTTCACGGATTTATCGTAAGCCAGACATTTACGTAAACCGTTGGTCAAAAGAAACGGTGCTGTTACGTTTATCAGCTGAACTTCGAGAAGCTCGTGCGGT
>CADCHW010000046.1 GCA_902801245.1 uncultured Ruminococcus sp. | reverse complement strand
TTATACAATAGGGCAGAAATTAACGAAAAAAAACGAAGTCAAAGCGTATATTGAAGAAAAACTTGAAGCTCTAAAAAACGAACGCACCGCCGATGCACAAGAAGTTGTTGAATATCTGACTTCCGTAATGCGTGGTGAATCGAAAAGCGAAGAAATTGTTTTAAAGGGTGTCGGAAAGGGTTCGCAACGAATCGAAAAGGTCCAGAAAAAGCCTTCCGAAAAAGACAAGCTCAAAGCTGCCGAGCTTCTCGGTAAACGGTTTGGTATGTTTAAAGATAACGTCAATGTTTCGGGAACAGTTCCGATTGTAATTGAGGAGGATATGGATGACAGCGATTAAAATTTCTTTATCAAAAACAGTCGGAAAAGGATATAATAAATTTTGGCATTTCAAAGGCAGATACAGAGTTGTAAAGGGCAGTCGTGCGAGTAAAAAATCGAAAACGACCGCCCTTTGGTTTATCTCGAATTTAATGAAATATCCTCAGGCGAATCTGCTTGTTATCAGAAAAACCTATCGAACGCTAAAAGACAGTTGTTTTACTGAACTTAAATGGGCAATACATCGACTTCAAGTTGACAGTTGGTGGGAGATTAAGGAAAGTCCTCTTGAAATGACGTATAAGCCTACAGGGCAAAAAATATATTTCAGAGGTCTTGACGACCCTTTGAAAGTTACATCTATTACTGTGGATATCGGTGTTCTGTGTTGGGCGTGGCTTGAAGAAGCTTATGAAGTTATGAGTGAAGCTGATTTTGATACGCTTGATGAATCTATTAGAGGTGAAGTTTCCGAGGGATTATTCAAGCAGTGGACAATTACTTTTAACCCTTGGAATGAACATCATTGGCTTAAAAAGCGTTTTTTTGATAATCCGGATGAAGATACGCTTGCACTCACCACAAATTATATGTGTAATGAATGGCTTGACAGTGCAGATAAAAAGGTTTTCGAGAAGATGAAGCAGAACAATCCTCGAAGATATGAAGTTGCGGGACTTGGCAACTGGGGTATTGTTGACGGTCTTGTTTATGAGAATTGGCACGAATTAAGTTTTAATCCAACTGAAATTATAAAAAATAATCCGAAAATCAAAAGTGTTTTCGGTCTTGATTTCGGTTATACAAATGACCCTACAGCGTTTTTTGCAGGGTTGCTTGATGTTGAAAACAAAAAGCTTTATGTTTTTGACGAGCTGTATCAAAAAGCATTGTCAAATAAAGATATTTACGAAAAAATTACGGCTATGGGTTTCAGAAAAGAGCGTATTGTTGCCGACAGTGCCGAACCTAAATCTATTCACGAACTGCGAACTCTCGGTTTGACGGCAATTCAGGGAGCTAAAAAGGGCAAAGACAGCATTATGTACGGTGTGCAGTGGATTCAGGATTTGGAAATTTTTATTCACCCGAGATGTGTAAATTTTCTCACTGAAATCAGTAACTACACTTTTGAAAAAGATAAATTTGGAAACACGATAAACAAACCGATTGATGATTTTAACCATTTAATGGACGCTATGCGTTACGCTTTGGAAAGATATATCGGAAATCGCTGGCTCATTTAGGAGGTGAAATTGTGCTGAGTACAGATGAAATTCTTACGCTTATAAATGAGGACAAAACGAGCGAAAAGAAACGCTTTGCCCGTATCGGTCAAAAATACTATGAGGGCGAACACGACATTTTAAATTATCGAATATATTACTATGACGGTGACGGCAATATTCAGGAAGATAAATTCAAAAGCAATATCAGAATATCTCATCCGTTTTTTACCGAACTTGTTGACCAGCAGGTTCAGTATATGCTGTCGGGTGACAATAATCCTATTCGTTCCGATTTGCCTGAATTGCAGACGGAGCTTGACAGTTATTTCAACGATGATTTTTATTCCGAGCTTTACGAGCTGCTTATCGGGACCATATCAAAAGGTTTTGAATATATGTACGCCGTCAGCGACACGCAGGGCAAAACACGCTTTGAATGTGCCGATTCTATGGGAGTTGTAGAGGTTCGGGCGAAAGATACCGATGACGGCTGTGAGTACTTTATATTTTGGTATATTGACCGCATAGACAAGGGCAAAAAGAAAATAACTCGTGTTCAGGTGTGGGATAAGGAGAATGTTTATTTTTATGTTTCTGTTCGTGACGGCGAATTAGTTAGAGATGACACAGTAGAAATAAATCCACGCCCTCATACAATATTTACGGACAAAAAAGGAAAGCAGTCCGGCAAAGGCTTTGGATTTATTCCGTTTTTTAGGCTTGACAACGGACGTAAGCAGTTTAGCGGATTGAAGCCTATTAAAGCTTTGATTGACGATTATGATTTAATGGCCTGTTCTCTTTCAAACAATTTGCAGGATTTTACAGACGCACTTTATGTTGTTTCGGGATTTCAGGGCGATAACCTAGATGAGATGATTCAGAATCTTAAATCGAAAAAGGCTATCGGTGTTGATGACGATGGCGGTGTTGAAATACGTACAGTTGATATTCCTTATCAGGCAAGACAGACGAAGCTTGACCTTGACGAAAAGAATATTTACCGTTTTGGAATGGGATTCAATTCCGCTCAAATCGGTGACGGCAATATTACGAATGTTGTTATAAAATCTCGCTATGCTCTGCTTGATTTAAAATGCAACAAGCTTGAAATCAGATTAAAACAGTTCCTGCGGAAACTTATTCAGATTGTACTTGACGAAATCAATAAAAACAACGAAACCGATTATCAGCAAAAAGATGTTTACTTTAATTTTGAGCGTGAGGTTATGACGAATGCTTCCGACAATGCTCAGATTGAAAAAACAGATGCCGAACGTCAGCAGGTACAAATTAATACAATTCTCAGCCTTGCGAATGTTCTCGATGATGAAACGGTTGTGCAGTCAATTTGCGATATCCTTGATATAAGCTATGAGGATATCAAAGGCAAAATTACCCCGAACGAAGAGAAAAGCACTGCACAGGCACTAACAGAGCTAAAGAAAGTGATTGTCAATGAATAAGCGTCAAAAAGAAGTACAACAGTCAATGCTTCAAGAGGAACAGGAATACATAAGACGGCTGAAAGAAACGTACAGGCAGGCTTCAAGAGATTGCGAAAATAAAATACGTGAATTATCAGCGAGAAACGATTTGGAAAACATTCAGTCTATTGTCTATCAAAAGCAGTATCAGCAGATTTTGAAAATGCAGATTGACGAAGCGTTAATGGACTTGCAAAGCAATGAGTATCGGAGTATGAATGAGTATCTTGAAAATTGCTATATAAACGGAGCAGTTGGGGCTTTCTATGATATGCACGGTCAGGGTGTGCCTGTGCTGTTTCCGATTGACCAAAGTCAGGTTGCAAGAGCAGTACAGCTTGATTCCGCTATATCTGTAGGACTTTATACACGGCTCGGAGAGGATATTGTTAAACTAAAAGAAAATATCCGCAATGAGGTTTCAAGAGGTATTGCAAACGGCTCAACGTGGAATCAGACGGCTAGTAACCTAGCTATGGGGATGAGAAGTCCGCTTAATAAGTCTTACAATAATGCCGTGAGGATAGCAAGAACCGAGGGACACAGAATACAAAATCAAGCTCAAACAGATACGCTTAAAAAAGCTAAATCCAAAGGTGCAGATATTGTAAAACAGTGGGATTCAACCCTTGATGATAATACAAGAGATACACACAAACAGCTTGACGGACAGATAAGGGAGCTTGACGACCCGTTTGAAGTGAACGGTAAGACAGCAATGCAGCCGGGAGGTTTCGGCGACCCTGCGGAGGATTGCAATTGTCGGTGCTGTATGCTGCAAAGGGCGAAGTGGGCATTAGATGAATCGGAGCTTAAGGAACTGCAAGACAGGGCGGAATATTTTGGACTTGATAAGGCTGAGAGTTTTGAGGATTTTAAAAATAAATACTTGAATACTGCTAAGAATGGTGGTATAATAAACTCAGGCGGTAAAATTACAGATACTAATTTTATGCATATAGAAAAATTTGAACGACAAGCAGAGCAATTTTATAATGCTAGAGTTCGCAACGGCGATAATGATGTTAAATCAATTTCAGAAAACACTGGATTTCACTATGATGATGTTTTAGCAATAAAAAATCATGTAATGGTTGATGAACATTTATTCAGTGATGGTTCAGTAAGAAAATTTGATCCCAATATTGACCAAGCACTTGCATGGCAAAGACTAATGGAAAATAATTTTAAAGATTCTGATATTCTTCTGCTTAATCACGAACTTCGAGAATTGAGATATATGCAGAGTACTGGGTGTGATTATGAAACCGCTCATAGATATGCAACACAAAAATATGATTGGCAATCTGTTATAGATTCGATTATTGACAAAGATAATATTAATCAGGATTTACTTAAATAAATGGAGGTGGGAACTATGATGACATATATTCGTTTTTTAAAACTTGAAAATGGTTTTATAACTTATGAATATGGCAGAAATAGAGATGAAATGATAGGCAATGTAACAGTAGAAATAGCGAATAAGGAAAATTGCACATTTGAATTTTATAAAACATCTAAGTTTCAGAGTTTCAATACGTCTACTTCTCACACTATTTCTTTAATATATCGTTTTATAAAATCTAATGATTATCCAAAAGAATATGTCTATGCTTGCTAATAAACTAACCGCCCTCAGCCGAGAGCGGTATTCTTTTACCCGAAAAGAGGTGACGTATTATGCTTTGCCCCTACAATCTCCGCTGTGAAACACAAGTCCAGCGTTGGCAGCAGAACCCTGATGATAATCAAACTCTGACGGACGGAGCAACAATCACAAGAACGTTTTATAAATACATGGAATGCAAGCAGGAAGACTGCGGAGCGTTCTATAACGGCAGATGTTACTATAATAAACCCGACAACGATTGAAAGTAGGTGAGAAAATGACGGATAAAGAGTTTATAAAGTTCTGCAAAGAGGAAATTAAAAACTACGCAAATAATCATCTTGATAAAGCAGACGGTGTTCAGATTACGGAAGATGATGTTTTCGTTGTGTGGATATGTAAAGTTTTGCAGAATAACAAAGCACTTGTTTCAACTACATTGAATGATGGTATGTATTACGAAATCACCCACAATGGGGATAAGAATGAAACGTATATTGACTGCTATAAAAAGTGGGAAAATTATGTTTTCAAATACTAAGCACCGATTAGGCAATGCCTTGAATCAGGTGCTTTTGTTATGCACAAAAACACCGCAAAATTGTTAATATAAGATGCACAAAAACACCGCAAAATTGTTAATATAAGCACTGTTTAAACACTCTTATGTGTAAAACAGTGCTGTTTTTATACCCAAATCTAAGAAAGCGAGGCAACAAAATGGACTTTCTCAAAGATATCTTAGGCGATGAATTATTCAAGCAAATTTCCGAAAAGCTCAAAGCCTACAACGAAAACCCCGACAACAAAGACAAGCAGATAAAGCTTGCAAATCTTACAGAGGGTAATTTCATTCCGAAACAGCAGTTTGACAGCATTACAGCTGAAAATCAAACCAATGCTCAGAAGCTTACCGAAGCAAATACCCTCATTGAACAGCTGAAAAAGTCTGCAAAGGGTGACGAAGCTCTTCAAACGAAAATCAGCGAGTATCAGACTAAGGTCGCAGAGCTGGAAACGGAGCTTGCAAAGGCGAAAATCAATGCTGCCGTAAAGGTAGGCTTGATGTCAGAAAAAGCCGTTGATGTTGATTATTTAACGTACAAATTAGGCGAAAAGGGCGAGAAATTGGAGCTTGACGAACAGGGCAATATAAAAGGCTGGAGCGATAAAATCTCCGCTTTAAAAACTCAGTTCCCCACAATGTTTGAGGGCAAAACAAACGGCTCTTTTGACGGATACAGACCAATTGAAAAGGGTACAAATCCCGAAATTCAAACGCTAACCCGTGCGGACATTCTCAAAAAGCCTTATTCCGAAAGGGTAAAGCTTTTTAACGAAAATCCCGATAACTACAGTCAGATTATGAAAGGACGATAAATTATGCCAAATACTGCAACAAAACTCGGTGATATTATTAACCCTCAGGTAATGGGCGATATGATTAACGCAAAGATTGAAGCTCTTTGTAAAATCACTCCGTATGCCAAGGTTGATTCATCTCTTGTGGGTGTTCCCGGTGATACTAAGACTGTTCCCTGTTGGAACTATATCGGCGATGCCGAGGACTTCGACCCCGAAAACGACAACGGTGATGAAATCGAAACAACTAAGCTTACGGCATCTTCCACAACATTTACAATTAAATGTGCCGGAAAGTCCGTAAGTATTTTGCAGACTGCCATTAACAGCGGCATGGGCGACCCTGTCGGTCAGACCGAAACTCAGATTGCAAAATCTATTGCCGGAAAGGTCGATAACGATGTTCTTATTGCTGCCGATTCAAGTACAAACGTTGTAGACGGCTCAACGGCTGCGATCGGTTATGCTCCAATAGTAACGGCTGTTTGTCAGTTTGAGGACGAAGAGGACAACATCGACAAGGTTATGTTTATTCACCCGAAGCAGGAAGCAGCACTTCTTAAAGACAGCGATTTTCTCTCTGCTGATAAGTTTACGGCAGGTGTCGCAGTCAACGGCTCTATCGGTAAGATTGCCGGCTGTTGGGTAAAGAAGTCCAAAAAAATCAAGCTTATCAAATACGAGAAAGACAACACAAACGGCACTATAACCATTGTGGCGGACAGTACAACCGAAACAACAACGAATAAGCACCTTGGCACAATACAGCCCAACTGTGAGGAAACGCTTGATGTCGGCGATAAGGTAAAAGCGGTCACAAACAATTATTACAGAGATATCATAATCAAAATGGAGCCCGATTCAAGCGAAACGGAGTTTACCGAGGATGAGCTTTCGGCTGTTACTATCTTCCTCAAAAAGGATACTCAGGTGGACCATGAGTGGTTTCCGAAAAAGCAGCGTCATGATATTACGGCGACTAAGTATTACGGAGTTGCTCTCACAAATGCCGCAAAGGTGATTATAGCGAAATTCAAAGCTTCTTGATGAGAGGTGTTAATCGATGATTATATCGGTTGATGAGCTGCTTGCTCTCCCCGAGCTTTCGGGGCAGAGTGAGCAGCTTTTAACGGATAAGCTTTCTGCTCTAGAGGAACTTATCCGTTCTTATACAAACAATAATTTTCAAAATCGAGCAATCCGTTTTGAGGGTGCAAGTGTGTTCGATAGAGTATACGGCAATTCACCCTATCTGAAAGTCGGCGATACGGTTCAAATCACGCAGTCACAGGTCAATGACGGGTTGTATACGGTTGTTGAGATGACAGACGAATATACACGGCTTGACAGTGAAATATTCGCTGTATCAAAAAATCTTGTTACAAAGGTTGAATACCCAAGTGTAATAAAAAAGGGTGTTATTGACCTCATGAAATGGGAGCTGAATAACCGTGACAAGGTTGGAATTCAGCAGGAAACCATTTCAAGGCATTCCGTAACATATTTTAACATGGACGGCAATAACTCGGTTATGGGCTATCCAAAGTTGCTTTTAGGCTTTTTAAAGCCGTATATGAAAGCGAGGTTTTAACATGATAGGCGGCAATATTAACGGTGTTTTGCAGCTGAAAAGCACGTCTAAAAATGCGATAGGCGAAGCTGTCACAAGCTATTCCGATACGGTTGTTTTGACAGGTTTTCTTGACCTTATGAGCGGCGATTCAAAACACGTTGTTTACAATGCCAAGGTGCAGGAGTCAACGCATATTTTCATTTGTGATTATGTTGATTTATCGGAATACGGCATTGTTCCCGAAAATTGCAGAATGATTGTAAACGGTCTTGTATACGAGGTGCTGATGATTGATAATCCTATGGAGCTTAACCGACAGCTTGAAATATATTTAAAGTTTGTGGGTGTTCGGAATGGCGAATAATGTTGAATATACAAACAACAGTGTTCAAGTTGCGGCGGCATTAAAGCGAGCCGTAAAAAAATGGCTTTATGAGGTCGGAGGTGAACTGCAAGCGAAAATAATACGCAATTCACGCACGAGGACAGGACAGACCAAAGGTTCGTATCAATACAACGTTGATGAGGAAAACGGTACTTGTGTAGTCGGCAGTGCCTTGCAGAATGCAATCTGGGAAGAGTTCGGTACAGGCGAGTATGCTCTTAACAATGACGGCAGAAAAAACGGTTGGTGGATTAAGGTCGGGAATGGTCCCGGTGAGATTCCACAGTCGGTTGTGGATAAGTACAAATGGAAAGGCTATAGATACAAAAACGGCGATACAAGCTATGGAAAAAAGCTTAGACGAGGTGGTAAGAGAGGTCAGCTTGCCTATGTTTTTACATACGGTAAAAAGCCTAACCGACCTATGCAGAGAGCCTTTGAAGCTTTGAAAGCACCTATTGAAAAACGGCTTGAACAGATTTTAAAAGACGAAATGGGGGATTGATTTTTTTATGGTTGACTTGCTTGCGATTATTGACGAAGAGCTTGAAAAAGCGGAAATTCCTTATCAGTTTTCGGAGTGGAAATCTGCCGTAAAATATCCCTATTTTGTCGGCTCGTATGATGAAAGCAATTCCTATTTTGAGAATAACCAAATTGAGGGTACAATCAATATTGACGGCTGGTCAAGAAAAAGCTTTTCTGAGCTTATAGAAATCAGCGAGAAAATTAGGGAGATATTTTCCGATTTTCAATGTACACGAAACGGAAACGTTTACTGGATAAGATACAACAATTCAATGCCTGTTCCGACAGGTGTAGAAGATTTGATGAAAATAACAATTACACTGTATGTTACAGAGTGGAAAGGTGATTGATTTATGGCTTTAAAGAAACACGGAATTACTTCCCAGACAATTGAAAATCTTGTTCTGGGTGCAGGTGTTATTTATAAAAATTTGAAGTATGCAAGTAACGACTGGACAGGTACTGTTCTCGGTGCGACATCGGGCGGTATCAAGTTTAATTATGAAGCTCAGTGGCTTGATATCGAGGTTGACGGTGCAACGGTGCTTGTCAAGGGAATTTCAAAACAAAAAATCGGCGAATCTGCTACTCTTGAAGGTCAAATGACAGAGCTTACGGAGGATATTCTTGTTACGGCTCTTCACCTTGAAAAAACAACCTCCGAGGACAGCAATTATAATAAGTACATCTCGAAGAGCAATATCACGGAGGACGATTATCTTGAAAATATTGCTTATGTCGGTACACTCTCCAACGGCAAGAACGTCATTATAATTCTGCCGAACGCTCTTTGCACAGAAGCCTTTGAGCTTGAAACAAAGAATGCCGAGCAGACTACGTTCTCGGTAAAATTCGAGTGTACTGCCGACCTTGCAAACAATACGCTTGATAAGCTTGATATCAAGATTTATTATCCGAATGCCTAGGAAGAATAAGGAGTGAGTAAAAATGGCTGAGATTATATTTAAGGATTTGACGGTTGACAATTTGTTTGATTTCTGCGGTGTTCTTGACGTCGTAGGGGTGGAGGATATCCTGAATGTATTCGATAAGAAAGAAATCAACGCTTTGCAGAAAGCGAATGAGAGTACCGAGAAAATCGGAATTGTTGTAGTGATGAAGCTTGTAAAGCTTATCATCAAGAACATTCCAAAGGCTAAGAACGAGATTTGTGAGTTCCTTGCAGGCTGTACGGAATTTGATGACGGAACAAAAACTTCCGCAAAGGATTTAATCGAAATGAAGATTGTGCCGTTTGTGAAGCTGATTAAGGAATTTTCAAAGAGAGAGGATTTGACAGATTTTTTCGGGGAGGTTGCCGAATTGTGGGGTTCGGAACGGAAAAATTTGAAGAACTCGTCAACAGAAGATACGGAAGTCCCTACGGATATCTCGACAGAGCAGTAAAAAACAAAAGACTTGAAAAAGTGACCGACACTATTCTTTCACAGAGTGAGGAAGATAGATGTTGGTCGCTTTATTTGGCGATAGTTTCAAATCCTTTTGCGGAAGCAGGTTCTTTTGATGATTTTATGAAAAAGAATAAACCGAAAAAAGCTAAACCGCAAATAAAAAAATTTGATTCAAAAATGCAGGTTATGAAAGCACAGAAAATTTTAAGCGGATTCAAGCCGCCGTAAAATAGGGGGTGAGAAGATGGGACTTTTAGAGGTATTCAAAATAACGGGACGTGTGGCAGTTGAGTATTCCGATGCACAGAGAGGGATTGAAGCCGTAAGCAGATCAGCAGACAGTACTGCGGAAAGTGTAGGAGATCTGGGAGATGAGGCAGAAGCTACACAGCAGAGCATTGCAGGACTTGGTGATGAAGCTGATAGAACGAGCGAAAGTACTGAGGAGTTAGGCGATGAAACAGAGCGAGCCGGAGAACAAACAAAGGAAACAAATAAGGATTTTTCCGTATGGAAAGCTACCCTTGCAAATTTAGCAAGTACCGTTATTCAAAAAGCAATAAGTAAAGTAACGGAGTTTGCAAAAGAGATAGTAGGATTAGGCAAAGATTTTACAGCCACAATGTCGGAAGTGAAAGCTATTTCGGGAGCAAGTGACGAGGATTTTCAAAAGCTTACAGATACAGCAAGAGAGTTTGGCTCAAAAACTGTTTTTAGTGCAACAGAAGCGGCGGAAGCATTAAAATATATGTCACTTGCAGGTTGGGATGCAGAGCAATCTTCGGCGGCATTAGGCGGTGTACTTGACCTTGCTGCGGCTTCGGGCGAAGACCTTGGAACAACTTCCGATATTGTTACTGATGCAATGACTGCTTTTAAAATGCAAGCTGATGAAGCAGGACATTTTGCGGATGTTTTGGCTGTGGCATCATCAAATGCAAATACAAATGTTTCTATGCTTGGTGAATCGTTCAAATACTGTGCGCCGGTTGCGGGTTCAATGGGTGCAAGTGTGGAAGATGTTTCTATAGCTCTTGGCTTGATGGCAAATGCAGGAATTAAAGGTTCGACAGCAGGAAATTCTTTGAAGAATAGCTTGATTAATCTCGTTAAGCCTACAGATCAACAAGCGATAGCAATGGAAAAATTAGGTTTAATAACTACAAAAACAGTAAAAAATATTGATTCCGAAGCAGTTGCAAAAGCACAGAAAAAAGTTGCTGACAGAATTGGAGATTTGGAGAAAAAGCAAATTGCTTATAATCAGAGTGTTGAAAAATATGGTGTTGAATCTGCACAAGCTCAATCAAAGCTTATTGACATTGAAAAAGCAGAAAGAAATCTTGCTGACGCACAGGAAGCTCTGACTAAGGCACAGGAAGGCACTACTGAAACTGTTCGCACGGGTGGAAATGTTTTCGTTGACGAGAAAGGCAACATGAAATCATTAAGCGAAATTATGGCTATACTTCGTGAAAACTTAGGAGGTCTTGAAGCTGATTTAATAGATGAAGAGGGAGAACTTCGTGATGTTGATGATGTCATTGCAGACCTTAGTCAAACTGAAGAAGGACTGACACAAGCACAACAGTTGCAAAATGCGGCGATTCTGTTTGGAAAACAGAATCTTTCCGGCATGCTTGCCGTCATAAATGCAAGTGAGGAAGATTACAATAAACTGACAGAAGCGGTTTATAATTCTGACAATGCGGCTTCGGATATGGCAGCTACCATGAACGATAATCTCAAAGGCGACCTTGCTGGAATGAACAGTGCATTAGAAGAGCTAAAGCTAAAAATTTATGACGGCTTGGAAGGACCGCTCAGAAATGCTGTTCAAACAATCACGGGAAAAGTAGTTCCTGCATTGACAGCATTAATGCAAAATTTTGATTCTATACTACCCGGATTAGCTGCTCTAACAACGGCAATAGTAACTTTTAAAACGGTTATGGCTATATCTGGTATTATAAATACAGTCACAACAGCATGGACGGCATATAAAGCAGCAAACGAAGGTGCTACTGTGGCACAATGGCTTTTTAATGCGGCAGTAGGAGCTAATCCTTTAGTACTTCTTATCAGTTTGCTGGCTGCTTTAGTTGTTGGATTTGTTGTAGCATATAAAAAAGTAGACTGGTTTAGAGAAGCTGTCGATAATTTAGCAAGCGGTTTTGTAAAAGGTTGGTCTGATTTTGCTAACTGGTGGACTGATAAGGTAAAAGAAACATGGGCTAACATAAAATCCGTTTTTGGAAAAGTGGGCAGTTTCTTTGTAGAAATTTGGGATACTATTAAATCTAAATTCACAGCAATAGGAACAAAGATTGGTGAATCCATTGGTGCTGCATTTAAGCTTGCAATTAATTCTGTTATTGCAACTGTTGAAAAACAAATTAATTTTATTCCAAATGCAATTAACGGTGCAATAGATTTAATAAACAAACTCCCAAATGTGGAAATATCTGCTATACCAACAGTTAATCTGCCACGTCTTGCAAAGGGCGGTGTAGTAAATGAAGATACAGTTGTCGAGGTTGGTGAGAATGGTTCAGAGGCTATTGTGCCGCTTAAAAATAACACCGAATGGACAAGTGAGGTAGCTAGTCTGATCAACGCTCGAATTCCAAATAGAAATACTGATATTCTTGCAAAGCTTGATGAGATAATATCAATTATGAAAAGTATTATCGGTGAGCATGGAAACATTAATTTTACATTACAAATTGATAATTTCAACAACACGGCAAATACATCTGTAAATGACCTTTCCGAAACGATTACAACCCAATTATACGAATTAATCAGACGTGATAAACTGTCAATGAGGTGAGATAATGCTTCATACATTTGAATTCAATAGCAAAAAATTATCCGATATAGGTGCGGTACTTATGGAAAATCCGCACTATACCTTGTCGGTAAAAGAGCTTGATTTTATTTCATTGCCCGGCAAAAGCGGAGATATTATCACGGATAAAAACCGTTTCAAAAATTCGAGTATCAGCTATAAAGTATCGTCAATGCCGCTGTTTTGCAGTTACACCGAGCAGGAATTTGTATATGTCTTGAGCGAGTGGCTGTTGACCTCTTACGATTATAAAATTTTAAGAGATACATATAACCCCGGTTATTTCCGCAAAGCGATTTGTACCGATATAGCAAATCCCACGGTTGAGGCAAGCGGTGTTGTATGGACTACCGTTACATTTAACTGCGACCCATTCAGATACAGTTATTTGGGTTTGCAAAGTGTTACATTTCACTCAAACAGCAATTTCAGAATTGAAAATGTCACTTTTCGTAATCCCGAGAAATGGGAAAGCGAGCCGATTATCGAGATAATCCCAAGCGATTCTGCCGTGATGAACTTGAAAATAAATGACATATCAGTTTCGGTTTATGATACTGATAAAACTATAATAATCGATGTACCAAATCGCAATGTTTATGATACAAATGGTGAGCCTTGTAATGATTTAATCAAAGCTCCTAAGCTGCCTGTGCTGTTGCCCGGTAAAAATGTAATTTATGCCAGCGGAATAGGCAGTTACACAGTTAAAATAACTCCGAATTGGAGGAGATTGTGATGTTACCACTACTATATAAATCGAACACAGCAAAAAACGATTTTAACAATAACGGATTAGGATTTGTCAAGAATTGTACAAAGTGCAAAGTAACCGAAGTCAGAAACGGACTGTATGAACTGGAGCTTGAAATGCTCACAAACGACAGATTAGCAGATAGTATTGCTGTAGGAATGTTTTTGAAAGCAAAGGCGAATCCTCACGATGATTTACAGATTTTTGAGATATATCAGATGTCTGTTACAAACACAAAAATTACAGCTAAAGGACAGCATTTGAAATATATTGCTGGTGGCAATGTGCTAGGCGAGGATTTTGGTACTCTCCTTGATGACGGATATACCCCCCAAGAGACGTGGGAGAAAATCCAACACTACCTAGAATTTAATAATTTATTTGAGTTTTATTCTGATATTACTACAAAGGCAAGCGTGACAGCAGGAAGAGATTGTCCTATAAGATTAGGCGATTTTTTAAGTGGTGTAGACGGGTCTATGCTTGACACTTTCCACGGCGAATTCCATTATGACAATTTTAAAATTGAATTATTAAAAAATCGAGGAACAGATACAGGTATTGCTATTAGATACGGCTCAAATATTAGCAGTTACCAGCAGGATAGCGATTACAGCACCGTCTACTCACATCTTTTACCATACGCTATAGTAAAAGCGGAGGAATACGACACAGGAAAAAGTATCGGTGACAAGATGGTTTATACGAGCTTGATTGATTTGCAAAACAGCAATTTGACATACAAGCGAGCTTTGGCTTATGATTTTTCGGACGAGTTCACGGAAGATGATGATATTGCAGTTATTTATCAAAACGGTGTAGTTTCAAATTGGAGCGACCTCACAGCAAAGCTTAATGCAGTTGCAAATCAATACGTTAATAAAAATTACACGGCTCTAACGGAAATATCCGTGAATATTACAGTTGATGTCGCTGAAACGTTGAGAAATCTTGAAAACTGTAAATTGTGTGATACGGTACAAGTATATTTTGAACCTTTAGGATTTTCTGCAAATGCAAAAATCGTTAAGACGGAATACGATGTTTTGCTTGAAAAGTACACAAAAATCGAACTGGGAGCTATCAAGAAAACTATTGCCGATTTGTTTAGTGGCAAAAATATAGGAGGTGCTTAATAAGTTGAGCCCGACAGTCTACGAAGATTTACACCTCGATTTCAAGGAAAATCGAAGTTTGCAAACGATTAAAATCAAGCAGTTTGAGGATCAGTACAGACAGATAAGGATTTTTTTATGTGATAATGGTCTGCCTGTAACATTTAGTGGCACGGAAACAGCGACGATTAACGCAAGTGTTAATGGCGTGGTTACGACCTATGACGCAGAGTGTTTTGTAGAAAACGATTACATAGACGTACCTCTTTATGCGACACTCACAACTTTGGCGGGTAAGGAACGCTGCGAAATTAAAATTACTAATCCACAGTGGCGTGTAATCTATACAGCAACCTTTATTTTAGATGTCGAGCCGAGCGTTGCAACGTCCGAAAGTGCAGCAGTATTAAAGACAACGGAGCTTGCAAGCGTGTTAGCAGACCACGAGAGCAGGATTGCAAAACTGGAAGCCAGTTCGGGCGGTCTGGGAGTACTCAGCACATCGGCAGTCGGTGCTAATATGGCAACGAGCAGCTTTGTACTCGGAACTGCGGAAATTCCGTGGGAAACTTAAGGAGGGGATTTTGTGAGCATTACACAAACTTATCTTAATACATCAATATCTGAATTGAAAACTTTTTTAGGGGCATTAGTACCCGATTATTTCGCAAGCGTGGAGTATACGGACAATAATAATACGGGTATCACGTGCAAGGACAGTGACGGCAATACGGTCTTTACTGTTGCGGTAGATAATAGCAACTGGACTTATACCGCTTATGCAGATAGTGAAAATTATGTATCAAAAACCAGTAGTTATGCTAAACCTGTTTACGGCTACGTTTGCAATAACGGGGCAATGATAGTGGGTGTAAATAATGCTATTAGCGATGCTACCGGGATACGTGGCTC
The DNA here is from genome assembly GCA_902801245.1 of uncultured Ruminococcus sp. GTDB lineage: Bacteria > Bacillota > Clostridia > Oscillospirales > Acutalibacteraceae > RUG592. The sequence continues at coordinate 596 of CADCHW010000046.1, read as the reverse complement.
TGTGGTAATATCAAAAACTAATAACGATAGAACAGGGTTTATTATAGCGGCTGGTTCGTCAGGTTCTACGACAGATTTATACAGCAATGTCGTTACCGGCGCTTGGGGAGATGTTACACCTTTAACAAGCAGCTACAGCTACGGTTCAGGTGTAACGAATCAAAACCAAACACAGATGGTTCCCTTTGTGACACACTGTGCTTTAGGTGAAAAATCATATTTTCCTAATGCATTTTTCATTCCTGTAGCACAAACACGTACTGTATTTGGCGAACTGGTTGCAGACGGTGTAAGCTATGTAACAAACGGTTATTGGGCGATTAAGGACGAGTAATTCACAAAAAATTCACAAATAAAATCGCATAGTTGTATGCAATTTTTTAGGATTTTGAGGGGAGTTATGAAAGGCTTTTTAAACCTTTTGAATATTTTTAAGGAGTGATAAAATGGCTTCACAAGTTATTATTATGGGTATGATTTTCGATTCCGATAATGTACCTGATTTCGGGTCAATCAGAATGACAAAGAGCAGATACAACGGTGTGAACGATTATATCCTGAAATCAACGGATTTAATCAAGCTTGATTCGATAACC
>CADCHW010000045.1 GCA_902801245.1 uncultured Ruminococcus sp. | reverse complement strand
ACGAACTTGCTTCTATTAACGTTGTAGGTGATGATTTCCATCCAAACTGGAATTACACTATTTCACCTCAATTGACTGAATAATTTATGCACAGTTCCTAAGCGGTTGAAAACTCAACATAAGCGGTAAAAAAAGCAGCACGACCCAAAACAATCGTACTGCTTATAAAATCAATATTAATCACTCGGCATTCTTAGCCGCTCTGATTTTAACCTTAATCTCCTTACCGCATTTTGGGCAATCAACGTAATGCTCGCCCGGTTTGCGTTTCACTCTGAAGTATGCACTGCAATTTTTACATTTGTAATATTTGTGAGTTTTCCTATCCTTGAACATTCTATATCGAATTTTAAAAAACTCTGTAAACTTACTCTTGATTTCAAGATACTTTCTGTTCTCGTTGCTTCTCTTGTAAACAGCCGTTGAAAACATTCTAAGCACCGCCACAAGAGGAAACAGCAAACTTACAAGCGACAATATCCTACTTCTGAAAAAGTTATTGAGAAATCCGAGAATAACCCAAAGTATAAACAAATCCCTGTTGAGCTTGTCCATACCGTACTTGCCGTCGGTGAGTTTCAAATATTTTGCCCTGAGTTCAGCCAAAAACTGCATTATTACACCTCGTGAAATATAATAGAAGTTATGTTATACTTGAAAGCGTTAAGATTTAGCACTTTTCTTTCTTCGACCGGCAATTCGCTACGCTGTTGCCTTTGTTGTTTTGTACGGATAGATACGTTTTTTGTATATGCTTTTATTTTTATGCTCTAAGAATAGTTTATTTAGTTTCGCTGAGGGGAGTTTATTTTCTACGCTGATTTGTTTCGTCAGCGAGCAGGACTCTGCCCCTGCACCCCGCAAGCTTTGAAAAGCTTGACCAAACTTTAAAATGCTAAATCTTTTGGATTTTGAGTATATCTCTTATCCATAGGAATATACTCACGCTCTTTTGCGATGCTCATATATGCCGGACGGATAATCTTTCCCGCATTGATAAGCTCCTCTATTCTGTGGGCACTCCAACCCGAAATTCTCGCAATAGCAAAAAGCGGAGTATAAAGCTCAATCGGAAGTCCGAGCATAGAATAAACGAAACCGCTGTAGAAGTCAATGTTTGCACTTACGCCCTTGTAAATATTACGCTCTCTGCCGATAATAACAGGTGCAAGTTTTCTTACGTTTTCGTAAAGTGCATACTCGTCCATCATACCCTTTTCCTGTGCAAGCTTCTCAACGAAACCGCTGAACACTCTCGCTCTCGGGTCGGAAATCGAGTAAACCGCATGACCCATACCGTAAATAAGACCCGACTTATCAAAAGCTTCTTTGTGAAGAATTTTTTCCAGATAAGCGGTAACCTCGTCCTCGTCTTTCCAATCCTTAATGGCAACTTTCATCTCGTCAAACATACCGCAAACCTTAACATTCGCACCGCCGTGTTTTGGTCCTTTAAGCGAACAAAGAGCCGCAGCGATAGCCGAATATGTATCTGTTCCGGAACTTGTAACAACGTGAGTTGTAAAAGTAGAGTTATTACCGCCGCCATGCTCGGCATGAAGAACAAGAGCAATATCGAGAACCTTTGCTTCAAGCTCGGTATACTTCTTGTCGGGGCGGAGCATCATAAGAATATTCTCGGCAGTAGACTTTGTGGGGTCGGGATTATGTATAAACAGACTTTGACCGTTGGTGTAATGATACGCATGATAAGCGTAAACAGAAATCATCGGGAACTCCGCAATAAGCTGGAGCGACTGACGAAGAACATTCTCTATAGAAATATCGTTGGCTCTGTTATCGTATGAATGCAGTGTCAGCACACTTTTTGTAAGAGCATTCATCATATCGGAGTTCGGAGCTTTCATAATAACGTCACGAACAAAAGTATCTGGCAACGCACGGTAAGCCGCAAGAATAGTTTTAAATTCTTCAAGCTGCTCAGATGTCGGCAGATTGCCGAACAAAAGGAGATATGTCACCTCTTCAAAGCCAAAGTTTGAATCCTTCGGAAAACCTTCAATGATATTCTCGACATTATAACCTCTGTAAAAAAGCTTGCCGTCACATGGCACTGTCTTTCCGTCCACAATTTTATTCTGTCTTATTTCGGAAATCTCCGTAAGTCCGGTAAGAACACCTTTACCGTCTATATCTCTAAGACCTCTTTTAACGTTATACTTGTAGTAAAGCTCGGGGTCAAACTTCGTACTTTCCGTACAAAGCTCTGCATATTTTTTTACATACGGTAACGCATCTGCACCATTCTTTTCAATAAATCTGATTCCGTCTGCCATGTGAAACACATCCTTCTTTGTTAAGATATATATATTATACAACTAAATCGAGCATAATGCAAGTGTTATGTAGATTTAGTCTTTCTCCCTGCTCTTTATTTCCTTTTCGACATTTTCAAGCAGTTCGTTTGAAAGTAAAAACAGCTCGTTAAGTTTTTCCTCACCCATTCTGTTTACAACATTATTCATAAAGCAATATATCTGATTACATTCATTTTCAAAAACAGTCATACCGTTTTCGGTAAGCCTTACCAAAGTATTTCGTCTGTTTAGCTTATCGATTTTCCGTTCAACGTAACCCTTATTTTCAAGCGAAGTGATAGTTCGTGAAATCGCAGGCGAAGAAACGTGAAGACTGTCGGCAATATTCGAGATGCCGTAATTTGAACTGTTGTAAAGCCTTTCGAGCTTATTTATCGCAGACATAACAAGAAATTCCGTCTGAGATATCTGTGAAAGCACCACCGAAAAATTCAGCTGTGCGAGAGAGTGAATTGTGGTTAAAAAATCTAACCGTTTATCATATGTCACCATACTTTAATACCCCAAAATCTGTTCAATGCGTAACGCTGTTATCAATTAACAATGTTATTATAACTCATTTCCACAGAAAAATCAATAGGGTATAATGAATTTTTATACTTTAATTAGTTACGAAAATGTTAATATTTATTATTTTTTTCCTTATGAGTAGAACCCGTGCAGTGATTTTCGCTGTCCGAATTGTCTTTATTAATCATAATGCAAGCGACCATAACTAATGTTACAAATATTACCGATACAATTATAATTGATATTATCATAATCCGTACTCCCCAAAATTTTTATCTTTACCAAATTAACATTTTACTATGCTATTTAACTAAATTATATGCAGATATTTAGTCAGATGTTACAATTTTTTATGTATAAGGAAACCCAATATTTTTATAAAAAAATCCCCGACAATATTTGACTTTTTCCTACGGTAGGTGTAGTATATATTATGGAAAAAGAAAAGGGGTACACTTATATGACAGATTTAACACGTGACAATCCAACGAAAACGCTGATTAAATTTTCCCTCCCCATGGTGTTAAGCGTTGCGTTTCAGCAGTTTTACAATATGGCGGATAAGCTGATAGCCGGACGGTATGCAGGAGAAAACGCTCTCGCCGCCGTCAGTGCTTCTTATCCGATAACAATGATTATTATGGCTTTTGCATTGGGTACGAACATAGGCTGTTCGGTAGTAATTTCGGGACTGTACGGCGGTAAAAAGTACAGTGAAGTAAAATCGGCAGTTTCGACCTCGGTGTTTCTTGCATTATGTGCAGGAATTATACTTGCCGTGATAAGCTTTTTCCTGTGTAATCCACTGCTAAGGCTTTTGCAAACTCCCGAAAACATTTTTGCCGACTCGGCACTCTATCTCAGAATTTACATTTACGGCTTTGTTTTCCTTTATTTATACAATGTTTGCACAGGTGCATTCAACGCACTGGGAAACTCCCGAACTCCGCTTTATTTTCTGATTGCGTCATCTTTGGGCAACATTATTCTTGATTATATATTTGTGGCAATTTTTAACTGGGGTGTCGCAGGTGTAGGCTGGGCAACGTTCATCGCTCAGGGCATTTCTTCAATGCTTTCTCTCGTTGCGTTGGTGATAGAAATAAGCAAGCTCAAAACCGACAGCAAACCTCCGCTTCTTTCGGCAAGCTCCCTCAAAAAAATACTTGTGCTTGCCGTGCCGAGTATTCTACAGCAAAGCTTTGTATCGGTGGGCGGTCTTATGATTCAGGGTATTGTGAACGGATTCGGCTCTTCTTCTATTATTGCCGGTTACGGAGTTGCTATTCAGCTAAACACATTTGCAATCACGGTATTCAACACATCTGCAAATGCAGTTTCAAACTACACCGCCCAAAACATCGGAAGCGGAAATCTTGAACGTGTTCGTGAGGGCTTCAAATCCGCTCTGAAAATTGGTTTCTTCATTGCCCTGCCGTTCGTTGTACTGTACGCATTTTTCGGAAACATTATGGTGAGCGTGTTTATGGATAAACCCACAGCTGCCGCTTTACAAACGGGCAAGGAATTCCTGCTGATAGTTTCACCGTTTTACTTTACCGTTATGATTAAGCTTTCCGCAGACGGTATTATGCGAGGTGCAAGTGCGGTAAGATATTTTGTAACGTCAACATTTTCCGATTTGCTGCTGAGAGTTGCACTTGCATATGTGCTGTCACCGCATTTCGGTACGGTTGGAATATGGATGTCGTGGCCAATCGGCTGGATACTTTCGGCAATACTTGTAGTTGTATTTTACATCAAGGGTTACTGGATTCATAAGGATATAAGAGCCGAGGAGCTTAAAAGTTTAAAGAAAACAAGAAAAAATCCGCCGCAAAGGCTTGATAAATAAAAAGAGAACCTCACAAAATCGGAGGTTCTCTTTTTTATTTGAAGTTTAAACTATTATGTAATTCACAATACCAAATCCGAAAATAGCACAATACAAATTCTTTAACATAAAAAATTGTATTTTTTGATAATAATATTTACAAAGAAATCTATAATAAAAACAGCAATAATTATTACTGCCAGCAACACAAAACAAAATAATTACGCATTAATATCCGCCCCGTAGTTTCCGCTTATCGGGTCTTTAAAAATCTCCAGTCTTGGAGGAGTGTATGTAAAAAATGCTATCATCACATAGTACAATGCCAATAAAAAAAGCGACAGTTTAAAATACTTTTCGATACACGGTGCATTAACAATCATTTTGTAAGATAATATAAACGTCATAACGGTAAATGCAAAACCGCTCATAATATCCACAAAGGCAATATTTCTTCCGAATATACCCGAATACGTATAGAAAAACGCAGGTATTATTATTAACATAAAGTACAAACTAAGCACCTTAGCCGATACAAATTTCCGAAACGGCACTCTCACACAGCACAGTTCAACGAATGCCCATATCACATACGGCAGCGAAAATATTTTCAAATGCTCCCACACACTCTCGTTCACCGCCGAAAACAGGCTCGCCCACACCTCTTTTCCGCTCCACTCATACAAAAAGTGAAGCACAACCGCCGCTATAGACACAAAAACAGCACCCGACACTTCCAGCCTAAAAAGTGTCTTTCGGGTGCTTTCGTTTATTAATGTACAATTTTCCAAAATAATTCCCACCTTTGACAAGTTCTGGTTTGGTCAAGCTTTTCAAAGCTTGCGGGGTGCAGGGGCAGAGCCCCGCTCGCTGACGGAACAAATTATTGTAGAAAAATAAATTACCCTCAGCGAAATGAGATAAACTATTAAAGAAAAACAATCAAAAAACAAAAACTCTCCACCCAAACCAAAACAGGCAACAGCGTAGCGAATTGCCGGTCTAAGAAAGAAAAGTGCTAAATCTTACTGCTCTTTAGTATAGATACTATGCAACGTCAAAAGCGGATATTCTCCAAAAGAAAAAATTCCGTCGGCAAACCGGCGGAATTTTCTCTTAAATTTTTTATTATATACTCATAATTGAAAACATTTAGCAATACTTTTTTAGGGAACGCTTTCTGCCAAAGCGTTCCCTCTTTCAAAACAGTCCAGTGGACTGTTTTGAAATTCACCCTTTGAAAAGGGCTGGACACTAAGGAGTTTCGCCGTCTGCGGACGGCGACCAAAGGACCTGAGCGAAACTTTAATATGCTAAATCTTTTAGTTTTTGAGTATAAATAAACGCTGTGTAAAATAAATCAATTAGTGTGCAGAGTCTGCAACTACACCGTACATACCGAACATCGGCGTTACGATTGATACAGCAACTACACCTACGATGCCTGCAACGATAATTGTCATAACAGGTGTCATAGCGTCTGTCAATCTCTTTGTCGATTCATCGGCCTGCTCCTGATAGAGGTCAGCCATTTTGTGCATTGAGTCGGAGAACATACCCGATTCCTCACCTACACGTACCATTGATACGAGGATTGAATCGAATACATCATAGTGGCTCATTGAAACGTTAATCGGAGTACCGATTTTAACATCTTCAATAACCTGATTTAAACAGTCTTTCATAAAGATGTTAGAGATAACATCTCTCGAAAGCTCAAGTGATTTAAGAATACTAACGCCGGCGTCTGTCAGAGTTGCCATAATGTTACAGAAACGTGCAATGTAGTTATTTCTCATAACGTCGCCGATAATCGGAATCTTCAAAAGGAACTCCGCAAGCCACATTGCAAACGATTCATTATATTTAAGGAGTGATCTGAAACCTATTACTATACCGACTACTATGATAAGAAGCAGCCACCAATAATCAAGCATAAAGTCCGAGAACGCCATTACGGCTTTTGAAATTGCAGGCAAGTCCGAACCGAATGCAAGGAATACGCTTGCGAACGAAGGCAATACGAACATTGACATTACAATAATCATAGCAACTGTCAAAACAACAAGGAACAGAGGATACATCATAGCACTCTTGATTTTACTTGACAATGTAAGCTCTCTGTGAAGAATATCGGCAGCATTATCAAATGCCATATCAAGACGACCGTTTGCCTCACCGGCAGCAACAAGGCTGATTACAATTTCGGGGAACGTTTTGAACGAACCCAAAGACTGTGAAAGCGTAACACCGTTGTAAAGCTCTGTGCTGACAATTGTAAGAATTTTTTTCATCTGCTTATCTGCTTCCGTATCAAGCAATACTTCCATTGCCATTGAAAGCGAGATACCGGATTTCATCATAATACCCATCTGATGACATGTTGTAAGAACCTTTTTCTTCGGAAGAATAACATCATGAATATCCTTTGTGGACATATCTCTTTGCCACCAAGGCAGATTTTCCTGACTATCCACACCGTCTTTCATTTCGCCGATTTCGATAGCCGTCATACCTCTTTCCGAGAGAATTCTCTTAACGTCCTCACGGCTTTCGGCAGTTACTTCACTTCGGTACTTTTTTCCTTTACCGTCAATAGCAAGATATGAATATTTCAAAGCGTGTCACCTCATCTCCTCATAGCTCCGCCGTAAGGTGGTCTTGCTCCACCCATACCGCCCATACCCGGCATACCCATACCCGGCTGCGGCTGGTCGGCATCACTGACTTCAAAGCTGTATTCTCTTGCGGTCTGCTGATTGATATATCCTCTGTCAAGAAGCATCTGAATACTCTTGTTTCTGGTAATCATACCAAGACCCTTACTTGTTTCAATAACCTGCTCAATCATTGAAATCTTATTTTCACGAATAAGGTTTGAAATAGCACTGTTTACAAACATAATCTCAAATGCACCGATACGTCCGGGAATATCGCTTCTCGGAAGAAGTCTTTGCGATACAACGCACTTGAGCGATGTAGAAATCTGACCGAGAGCCTGACGCTGCTGAGAAGCAGGATACATATCTACAAGACGGTCGATAGTTTTAGCTGCACCCTCCGTATGAAGTGTGGAGAACACAAGGTGACCTGTTTCTGCGGCGGACAATGCAATAGACACAGACTCGAAGTCACGAATCTCACCGATTTGGATAATATCGGGGTCTTCACGAAGTACGGCACGAAGTGCGGTATGATAAGAGCGGCTGTCCGGTCCTATCTCTCTTTGGTTAATTACGCAGCCGATTGGGCGGTGAAGATACTCAACCGGGTCCTCAATCGTTACGATGTTAAGGTTTCTCTCTCTGTTTATCTGATGAACGATAGCGGCAAGAGTTGTAGATTTACCCGAACCCGTAGGACCTGTAACAAGCACAAGACCCTCTTTAAGTTCGAGAATTTTTGCGATAGATGCCGGAAGATTGAGCTTGTCAAGCTCCGGAGTGTTTTCGTTGATAACTCTCATTACCAGAGATGCACCGTTTCTTGTTCTGAACGCATTTATTCTGAAACGGCTGCAGCCCTCAATAGTTGCCGCACCATCGACATCGCAGGTTTCCATAAAGGTATCGAATCTCTCTTTATTGAGAACCTGACTAATCATATATGTAACGTCCTCGTCTGTAAGCGGATCGCCTTCCCAGTATCTCATCTGACCGTGAAGACGGTATGCCGGACAGTTACCTGCTGACATATGGATATCGGAACAGCCGGCTTCAACGGCTTCCTTTACCATTGCAATAAAATCCATCAGTGTTTTCCCCCATTCAGGTTTTTTATACGTCGTCTGTTACACTCTCTTCTCTATTCAATATTCACTCTTCTCTATAGCCAAACGTACTTTTATAGAGAAGAGATGAATACAAAATGAACAGCAAAAATTATAAAAACAACAGACCCATATTTCATCTACTTATGATTATATCACAAGTCAAACAAATTTACAACAATAAATTTAAATTTTTAAAATTTTTTTCGTATATTTTATTAGAGCATATCCTCACTTGCAGCTTCCATCATTGTTTCAAGTGAAATAATACCGCTGATAACATTCATTCTGAGATTTTCTCTCATAGAAATCATACCCTCGTTTACAGCGATTTCGTTGATATCCTCGGTTGATTTACCGTTTTGAATAGCTCTCTTTATAGAAGGCGATACCATCAGAATTTCATGAACGGCAAGTCGTCCCTTATGACCGCTTCTGTTGCAGCGTTCGCAGCCGCCTTCGGGAGCTCTGTAAAGCTGGAGTTCGAGAGTCGGATCATTGTCGATGCCGAGAAGCTCAAGCTCACGAGGACCTGCAATGTACGGCTCTTTGCAGTTTACGCAAAGTCTTCTTACAAGTCGCTGTGCGATAACTCCGATAACTGTTGAAGATACCATGAACGGCTCAACGCCCATATCAACAAGACGGATAATTGAAGAAGCAGCGTTGTATGTATGCAGTGTTGAAAGAACCAAGTGACCTGTTACAGCGGCAGATGCGGCGATTTCGGCAGTTTCCTTATCTCGAATCTCACCGATCATGATAATGTCGGGGTCTTGACGAAGAATTGAACGAAGTGCACTTGCGAATGTAAGACCTGCCTTAGCGTTGATATCAACCTGATTGATTCCGGGGATAATCATTTCGACAGGGTTCTCAACGGTGATGATGTTGATATCCTCTCTCATAACGCCTTTAAGACCCGTATAAAGTGTTGTAGATTTACCGGAACCTGTAGCACCCGTTACAAGGATAATACCTCTGTTCTGTGTGAGCAGCTTATCGAACTTTGCAAGATTTTCGGGAAGGAATCCGATAGCCGACTTATCCATTTTCAAGCCGATAGCCGTGGTAATACGGGCGCAGACCTTCTCTCCGAATACAACCGGGAGAATGGAAATACGCATATCTACCTCTGTTGTGCCTACACGATAGTTGATACGACCGTCCTGAGGGATACGTTTTTCGGCGATGTTCATACCGCCGATGAATTTAATACGAGATGTAACGGACGGAGCAAGCTGTGCACTTGTTTCCATATATTTCTGGAGCTTACCGTCAATTCTGAAACGGATAAGAAGAACTTCTTCCATCGGCTCAATATGAATATCGGAGGTTTTAAGTCTTACAGCCTCTTCAATCATATTATTTACGAAACGAATGATAGGCTGGTCGTCAGCCGCAGCCTTAGCAGCGTCTATCTCTTCTTCTTTAACCTGACCTGCCTGACTTGCAATGAACTCTCTTGCCTCGTCCTGAGCTTTCTTTGAAGCATACAAAGCACGGTGAGCCTTTGAAATCTGCGAGGGTGCGGCAATTACCGTCTGAAGCGACATCTTTGTTGTTGTCTGAATTCTGTTGAGGTTCTTGTAGTCGAGCGGATCGGCAACCGCAATTGTGAGAGTTCTTGTCTGCTCGTCAAGCTCAAGCGGAACTACCATTGCCTGCTCGGCGAGGTCGGCGGAAATAGTGTTGACAAGCTCGTCCTTAAGCTCAATCTCATCGAGGTCTACAAACGGAATGGAAAACTGTTTTGATAACGCAAAGCAAACCTTTTCTTCTTCACACATTTTTTCCTTAATGATAATTTCACCAAGGCGAAGGTTGTTTTGCTTCTGCATACTTAATGCCTGGTCAAGCTGATCGGGTGTGATTGCACTCATATTAATAAGAATCTGACCAATCTTCAAGCTGCTGCCTCTCATAATATAGGACTCCTTTTTTATTGATTTTGATGTTAGATATTCGCAATAATCACCCAAACCCGTGCAAAACACGGGTTTTAAAGCGATTATCATAATTTTTTACGGCAGTACATTCATTTCCATAACCATTTTGTACATACGGAAAATATCTGCAAGCCAAGGCTGCAAAAGCAGCGTAAACACAACTCCTATACAAATATACGGACCCATCGGAAGATAAATCCCTTTTTTAGCTTTGCCTGCAAATATTAAATACAAAAAATGAAATGCCGCAACAAATGCCGATAAAACCAGCAATACTATAATATATTTTAATCCGAACATAAGCCCCAGCGCTGCCATAAGCTTTACATCTCCGAAGCCAAATCCTGCTTTTTTAAACACAAGCGTGCTTAAAAAATCGAGTACCAAAAGCACACCGCCGCCGACTGCCGCACCTATAAGCGGAGCATACCACGAAGTAATAAAATTCTTGTCGGTCAAAAAATCAATCACCGCAAAAATAAGCGATATAACTGCCACCGCAATGGTGAACTGGTCGGGAATTATAGTATACTTTGCATCGGAAGCGGAAATAAGCAGCAGGAATATGTAAAGCAGCACCACGCAGGGCAGCGTTATTGTTACACCCGTTAAAAGAGTTGTTAAAATCATAGCCGCTGCAAGGGCAGCTCCCATAATTATACCCGTAGGCTTCACCTTATAGCGGTTTCCGCTTAACAGCTCCTTTGAAGGAGTTTCGTCATAATCGCAAAGCCATTTTGCCGGTATCTTATTTAAAATTTTGCAGCCGAGCGGTCCCAGTATAAAACCGAGAACCGCCAATGCTGACGCTGTTATAATAATTACTGCACTAAACATAATTATTCGGATGCTGTGTCTGTGTCTGAGTCTTCAACTACCACAGTAATCTTAGTGTTGTAGTAATAGAGGTAAATTTCCATATCGACCTCAAGCTCGCCCTCTTTAACGGTATAGTTACCCAAATCCTTATCGGTATCCATAGTGTTAGCTTTGAGAGTTTTAACGTAGTAGCAGCCGACAGAATCTTCCTCTATGAACTTAAGCAAATCGATAAGAGTTTCCTCGTCGGAATAACCCTTAAGCTTAATTGAAACATAGTAAAGCGGCGAACCTGTGAAGCTTACCTTTTCGCTGGGGTCTGCGGTTTCCTTGCCCTGATCGAAAGATGTGTAGTGGAATTCGATTTCGTCCATTTTCTTCTGGAGATTATCGAGAGAAGAACCCGCGTCAACGAACATATTTTTCTGGAATTCTTCCCATTCTTTTTCAAGCTGTTCGATATCTTTCTCTATGTTATCCTGATTCGCAATTGAATCATCATAGTACTTAAGAGTGTCAACAGCCTCCTGATGCTCGGAATCCATAGCCGGCTTCTTATTCTTGTACGGCATATAAACCGTAGGAACAAACACTGCAACAGCAATTATAACTGCAACAATAGCCACTGCTGCTCCAGGTATTTTGTTGTTAGATTTCTCATTCTTAGCCATTTTTTATCACTCCTTTGTATCTTCAATCATCTGATCGAAGTTTGTACCTCGACTGATATTAACTCCGTGACCTGAGTCTTCTTCTTCCTCTTCCTCCTGATAACCTACAACATTAAATGTGTGGGTAACCTCGATAAGGTCATCTTTGGGAATCTCCTTTGTGGAAAGCTGAACATCGATATCGAAGAAGCCGTTTTCTCTAATGTCTTTCTGAAGATTTGTGTAATCCTCAAGAGCTTCAACATAGAATACTGTCTTAATGGTATTTTCGTCGCTCTTGATTTCATAAGACTTAACGCTTGTAACAACATCTTGGTGAGTAAGCTGTTCAAACACCTGTGTGAGGATATTGTCAACATAAGCGTTAGGCTGCGGAAGAGCTGCCTTATCCTCGTCGGCATGTTCCATCTTGTCGTGGAGATTTATCTGCTCGGCAAGCAGTTCTTTAATCTCATCATATTTTGTATCGGTAAGCTTCGCTTGGTCGTTCTGTTTACGAACCTCCAAACCGTAAGACTTCATACCGATAAATGCCATAATACCTACTGCAACAACAACAATACCCATAGCAACCATATTGATAATGCCTGCATTCACCGCACCAAGGTCAACGCTTTTCGAGCCTGTGATAACGGCAAGGTTATACTCATTCTGAGCACCGCTGTTTACAAGGTAAGAGTATGTATAGAAGCAAGCGGTCTTATATCCTGCTTCATCTGCTTCCTTGGAGATAATCGGAACGTTTGTGAGAGAAGTAAACGCATCGGAAATAAGGTTAATCTCGTCCGCCTGAACGCTTATGGTTCTGAGGTGTTTAAGCACACCGGGGATATACGCAGCGAAATCACTTGCGTAAATCTGGTCAAGCTCGATACGGCAGCTCAAAAGAACCATACGGAGATTTCTTACAATCTCGTTTGAGAAGTTCTCAAATGTTTGACGCATTTCACGGCCTGCCTGCGGAGAATTACACTTATCGGAGATACCGACACCGTACTTTCTGATAACCTCGAAAGCCTCTTCGAGAGTACAGTTCTGGTCGTTTGCGAAGATATTCACGATATCGCCCAGCGGAAGCTGGAAAGAGTGAGCGTAAATCGGCACGCCCTTTTGCATAACAAGCAGTCTTGCGGAGCAGAAGTCCAAACTGATAAGAGCAACGGATTTATCGAAGCTGTAGATACCTGTCTGAGCCATCTTTACCATGCTGACTGTCGGAGGAATCAGCTTGTAAAGAGTGAGCGACTGTTCTCTGAACGCTGTTTTGAGTTCTTCAACGAAAGACTTGGGCATAACATAAACGTTTGCACTTAATTGAGCGTTGCTGTCTTCTGCTTTCTGATAGCCCGAACCGTACTCACAGTTAATGAGAGTATAGTTGCTGATATCGTCGCCTACAAGACCCTTAGCCTCGTTCTCTGCGAAGATTTTAAGGTACTTATCCTTAGCGGGAGTATGCTGATACTCCTGACTGATTAGCTGGTCGCTTTCGGCACAAAGGATAACGTCCTTAATTTCGATTTTTGCATTTCTCATAGCCATTCTTACAGTTTCGGCAAGCTCTCTCGGGAAATTCCAAGCCTGACCTCTCAGATTATCCGGAAGGAACACTACGAGAGGTTCTTTAAAAGTTACCTCATAATCAGGCCGTTTGGAATTACGCTCATTACCGCTGCTGACGAACTGCTTACCTGTTTCAGCAGGGGTAATACAAACATAAAACTTTGACACCTGTACAATTACATATTTCATCTTGTGACTGCACCACCCTAAATAAATTTTCCGACCAAATTTTATGATGTTGTTCGTGAAGTCCACACGCCACATCACACTATGATACGTTATAATTATACAATAAATACGGCAATCTTTTCAATGCAAATATACGTACAAATTATGTATCAATTTCTGTGCAATATTGCTTTGTTGTTTAATTATTGACTAAAAATCGAAATTTATTTTGTTTGTTTCGTACATCTGTAATAATCATATGTGTTTTTTGGATAATGTTGGAAGAGTATATCTATTCACAAAAAATCCACATTTTAACCGAACATTATTAGTTAGTTTTTTCGTTTATGTACAGTATGAAAAAATTTGGGTACACAACAGAAAAAAATTTGGGCAGAATTAAAGAATAGAGAATAAAGAAGAATGAATAAATAAATATAGTCGGAAGTTGGTTTACAAAGGAAAGTGTTCTTTTTAATGAAAAGTTAAGAATAAATTAAATGGAGTGAATTCCGGCAACAAAACCCCCCCTCTGACAAGAGAGGGGGGTTCTACTATTCTAAAAAAACTGTAATTTTTTTGAAAAAAACACATTATCTTGTTGACAAGCTGTTACAAATATGTTACTATAATAATCGGTACTGCACGTTTAAAGCGTAGGCGGTTTCTCCCGGGAAAGGGAGGTCGGTAGCTATGAGCATTCAGGTTGTTTGTATTATTATAAATACTGTTGTATCGGTTATCAATCTTGTCAGAAGTATCGTTAAAAATCTTCACGATGATAGATAGCCTTACTTACTGACAGTCAAACGGCTGTCTTTTGGGTGGGGTTATTCTTGTAAAAAGATAAAACCTCACCCCCATAAAAGAGAAAAACACCGCCAGACCCAATTGCGGTGTTTCCTCTTATTTCTTCATTAAAACACTACGGGCATTACTGCTTACAATGCAGTACCCTTGTTAATATATATTATACACCTTTATAAAAATATGTCAAGTATTTTTTAATACGTGAAGATAGTTTTTCTGTAACATAAATTTACGCACCCGACCGAAAATCAAATTCAGTTGGGTGTTTTTTTAATACTCTATATACAATTATTTTACTAACCAATGCCAACTATCAAAAACCCAATTACGCATTGCAAATAAAAAAATTTATCTCCCCCTATTGACAACGGCGGGATAAAATGTTATATTAAAATTGTACCAATTGAAATAATACAATTAACTTGCGTGTTGCTTTAAAAACTTTTTAAATTTTTTAAAAACCCTATTGACAACAGACAAATAACGTGTTATATTTTAATTGTACTAATTGTAGTAATACAATTAACCTTTAAAAATCAGTTTCTTACTGTTTATAGGTAACGTACATACAATAGATTGAATCTGCCAATATCAGTAACATATCAATAAAAACAAGCCATAATCAAAACAGACCGACAGAAAATCTATCAATACGTTACTTATAGATAGTCAAAGAAAAGAAGTCAGGTTTACAGTAACATTATCGGAAACTATTGTTAAAAAAGGAGGTTTGGGAATTGTTTGCTATTAACTATCAAAGCAGAGAACCGATTTACGAACAGCTTTACAATAATGTAGTAAGGCTAATCGGTATGGGCGTACTTTCTCCACACGAGAAACTCCCCACAGTTCGTGCATTGGCTCAACAGCTCGGTATCAATCCGAATACGGTGTCAAAATCGTATCAGATGCTTGAGCAGAACGGCTATATCTACTCAGCTGTCGGCAAAGGCTCTTTCGTCGCCGATAACTCTGCCGTCATAAACGGCAAGCAGGAGGAAGCAAAAAAAGACCTTGTTAAAGCCTTGAAAACAGCTTCCGATGTCGGCATTGCAAAAGAAGAGGTAATAGCTGCGGTCAATGATATATATTTTGGGGGTGACGGAAAATAATGCTAGCTATTAAGAACATTACTAAAAAATTCGGCGAAAAGGTCGCACTCAATGACCTTTCGTTCAATATTCCGGCAGGCTCGGTTTTCGGTCTTATCGGCTCGAACGGCTCGGGTAAATCGACCCTGCTAAGAATTATTTCGGGGGTCTATGAAGCAGACGGCGGCTCTGTTGAGATTGACGGCGTAAGCACATTTGAAAATCCCGAATTAAAGGGTCAGTGCTTTTTCATCTCGGACTTTCCGTATTTCTACAACAATTCAACAGTTGCAAATCTCGCAACTCTCTACAGGGAGCTTTATCCCAACTGGGACGAGGATAAATTCCAAAAGCTCTGCTGTATTTTCCCGATTAAAATTACCGACAGAATCATCAATATGTCAAAGGGTATGCAAAGACAGGCGGCTTTAATGCTCGCTCTCTCAACCCGACCCAAATATCTTATGCTTGACGAAATCTTTGACGGTCTTGATCCTGTTGTTCGTCAGCTAATTAAAAAGCTTCTGGTTGAGCTTGTTACGGAGTATAACTCTACTATTATAATAGCCTCGCACAACCTCAGAGAGCTTGAAGACGTATGCGACCATATCGGTTTAATACACAGCGGCGGAATAGTTCTCGAAAAAGAACTTGACGAAGCAAAGCTCGGCATTCACCGTGTTCAGATAGTATTTGACAGAGAAGTCGGCGAGGGTACGTTCTCCGACTTGAACGTCATCAAAATTCAGCGTCAAGGCAAGCTTCTCAATATGACCATTAAGGGCGATGCCGAAACGGTTGAAAGCACGCTCAGGGCACTTAACCCGATTTATATGGAAATGCTTCCGCTAACGCTTGAGGAAGTATTCATCAGTGAAATGGAGGTGGTTGGTTATGACATCGACAACATTATTAAGTAAGGAATTCAAACCTCTTTTCAAATGGGCATTCAGACGTAACCGAACCATAATGATTATTTTTTCCATACTGCTTGGTCTGGGACTTATTCTCAATGTCTATGAAATGGGAATAAACGAATATTATGATGAAGACGCAGTTCCGATAACACTTTCATTCTACGAAGCCGGTGCGGCATTCTTTACATTCATTTCGGCACTTAAAACATTCTCGTTCCTGCACAACAAACGCAGCGTTGATATGTTCGGAGCATTGCCCACAAACAGAACTACAATGTTTGTATCACATTTGGCAGCCGGAGTTTCGGCGATAGCTTTACCGTTCTCAATAGGCTCGGTAATAATTATGGGAATAGCCACACGCTCGGGCGAATCGTTCAAGCTGGGTGTGTTTATGATTCTCACATCACTTCTTATGATAGTCGCAGCCTATACATTCACCGCTCTTATAGCTTACTGCTGCGGAACGGTTGTCGATACTGCTATAGTAACGATTGCTTCAAACAGTATATGGTGCGGTATGATTGCACTTTACTTCGGATTCCTTTCCGATATGATTCCCGGCTACGAATTTGAGAGTATGTTATTCTCCCCCATTCTTCCGGCACTTGCTCCCTACGGCTTCAGCGTTGCAGATCTTCTTTACTATTTGGAGAGCGGCACAGCAACTGTTATAACAAGCATTATCTGGCAGCTGCTTTTCACAGTGGGTATTTTCTTAATCACAATATACGTTTCCAAACACAGAAAAGCAGAAAGTTCACAGAACGGTTTCGCATTTAGCTGGCTTCCTATGGTCATAAAGGCAGGTGCTTCAATCGTTGC
>CADCHW010000044.1 GCA_902801245.1 uncultured Ruminococcus sp. | reverse complement strand
GATAGTCGGTGTGACTAACGGCGATAAAATCATTATGTCGAAGTATGCAGGCAGACCGTACAAGGGATATGCTTTGCTGTCGGGTTTCGTTGAGGTCGGAGAAACTTTGGAGCAGACGGTTGAGCGTGAGGTCGCTGAAGAAGTCGGAGTAAGGGTGAAGAATATCCGCTATTACAAAAGCCAGCCGGGGGGAGTTGACGGAAATATTCTTGCCGGATTTTTCTGCGAGCTTGACGGTGACGATACTCTCAAAGTCGATACAAACGAACTTGCATTTGCGAAGTGGTTTAAGCGAGATGAAATCCCCGTTGAAGATGACGGATTCAGTTTGACGTTCGAGATGATAGGAAAATTTAAGCGGACAACTTCCGCAGAATCGCTTTTAAAATAAATGCAGTGATGAAGAATCGGAGAGTGTTGGGAAAATTTACGAGTATTGTCTGAATGAGAAAGTGTGAGTATATGAATACACAAGAAATGATTTCACATCTTAAAACAATAGTAAACAACGACACCGCTTACTGTGAAAGAGCAGAACGTCTTCAATGGCTTGACATTTCGGAAGAACGGCTTGAAAGCAATTTGCCGTTTAAAATGATACATGCCGAAATACTTCATTTTCCGAAAGGATATGTTGACGAGCATTTTCTTGATGTGTATGTAAGATGTGTGCTGTCGCATATGGCACATTTGGAAGAATGGGATAAGGATTTCTGGAAAGAGGAAAATCTGCAAAAGGAAGATTTTAACCGAAAGGGTCTTCTCGAATCTGCAAAAAGCAGAGAATTTTACACGGATTATAACACCGTTGACAAAATTTGTCTGAATGCGGTTACGGAAGAGGAGCTTGTAAAAGAGTTTCTGCTTTTCACGAAAACACATGTGCGTAAAAGCGAATCCGACAAGCCTTTGACGGCGGAGGAAATCGAATTTTTTAAAGAGAGTGTAAAGGGTTCGGCGGCTGTGCTTATCGGGTATAATTCTTTTGGGAGTTCCGTACATATTGCCGTTCGTGACAATACTGTCATATTTCTCGATTGTTCAAACTATGATTAAATATAATGCGTAATTCGTAATTCGTAATGCGTAATTATGGTTTTTGGTGGTCGGAAATTGGTTTACCGCCGAATGTTAAATTTTCGGTCGGGTACATAAAGTTAATGATTAAGAGGAGTGTCTTCACGTGTTAAAAAAAGATAAAATTGAATTTAGGCTTATCAACCCTGTTGAAAAAGGGGAAGAATGGGCGGAAGATTATATGTTCGGAAGTAAAGAACCTCGTGCGGTCGAGATTTACATAAACAACCGTGAAATTATCGATATCCTGAAAGAAATTGAATTGCCGTTTGCAGAGGAAGAGGGTCACCCGAGTTTGGCAGGCGGTTACGGGCATAACGTGCCGAAATTTTTGTATGAAAGTTTAAGCGACGCACTTGTTGAGGGGACGTATAATCAGCAGTACGGAGTTGAAATTCTGTGCTGCGGAGATTGCGGATTTCCGGGCTGTTGGTCGGCTGTGGCATATGTTCGGCAAGATGACGACTTTGTATATTGGGAAAATTTTAGGCAGAACCACAGAAAGAACTGGAAGTACAATTTAAGCTATAAATTCGACAGAGCCGAATACGAAAAGGAAATGGAAAAGCTGAAAGGCTTTAACGAGGAGTTCGGCGAAAATATTTGGTAATACGCATTAAACAAAAAGGGGTGTTTGTGTGCGAATATTTGACCTCCACTGCGATACGCTTTATCGAGCGTTCACCGAAAAGAAAAGTATCATCAGGAACAATTTTGAAATATCCGTTGAGCGTGGCAGTAAATTTGACGAATGGATTCAGTGTATGGCGGTATGGATTCCCGATAATATCAGAGGGGAGAATGCTGAAAGACTTGTCGAAAACTGCTGTTTCCTGCTTGACATCGAACTTGCAAAATGTACCGCCGAGAATATCGACATTGCGAAAATTGATAACGTTTCGGAAATGAAATCAAAGTCGAATATCATTTTGACAATCGAGGGCGGTGCGGCTTTAAACGGAAAGCTCGAAAACATCAGCCGTTACCGCAAACTGGGAGTCCGTGCAATGACTTTGACATGGAACAGTCAATGTGAAATCGGTGACGGTGCGGAAGTCGAGAACCCGAAAGGTATAACCGATTTCGGTAAACGTGCCGTCAAAGAAATGGAACGCTGCGGAATTGTCGTTGACGTGTCACACGCAAGCGATAAACTTTTCTATGATGTTTCGGAAATTGCGGAACGTCCGTTTATCGCCACACATTCAAATTCGAGGTCGGTTTGTAACCACAGACGGAACTTAACCGACGAACAGTTTAACATCATAAAAAGCAGCGGCGGCATCGTGGGCATTAATTTTCACAAATATTTTCTTGCGGAAAATAATCAGTCGGTCGGGGATATTGTAAAGCATATCGAACACTTCCTCAGTTTGGGCGGAGAAGACACAGTCGCCCTAGGCACGGACTTTGACGGCGGAGAGCTGTCGGCGGATATTAACGGTATAGAAGATATGCACAAAATTTTCAATGAATTGTCCCGATTAAATTACACCGACACTCTTATCGATAAACTATTTTTTAAAAACGCATTTAATTTTTTCCAAAGCTTTGACATTTAACAAAATATAGTGTAAAATACAAGAGATGAGGATTGATAATGCGTAATTCGGATAATGCGTAATTATGATGACCGAAAGTTTATTTATGAAAGTTAAGTGATTAAATATCGGCAGAAATGATAATGCGTAATTATGATAACCGAAAGTTTAATTGCAAAGATTAGCAATTAGCAAACGGCAAGAAGAAAAACGAATTTACCATTATAAAGAACTATTACAAATATGTGTCCGTAAGGCACACTTCATTTAGATTTTAATTTTCAAATTAAAATGGAAAGGATTGTTAAAGAAATGAAGTATAATTCTACTACCGATAAAAATATTGTTGTGTCTGCTTCGCAGGCTATCGCTCAGGGTATCTCAACGGACGGCGGTTTGTTCGTTCCGCAGGAGATTCCCCAATATTCCCTTGCCGATATCGAAAGCTTTACAAAGCTCGATTATGTCGGCAGAGCAAAGAAAATTCTCTCCGATTACCTCGACGACTTCACAGCAGAAGAAATTGACGAGTGCGTTACAAAAGCCTACACCTCCGAAAAGTTCGGTTCAAACAACCCCGCTCCGCTTTCCTATCAGAAGTACGGCGATATCGATATAAACGTTCTCGAACTTTGGCACGGTCCGACTTCCGCTTTCAAGGATATGGCTTTGCAGATTCTTCCGCACCTGCTCACAAAGTCGCTCAAAAAGACTTCCCCCGATAAAGAGGCTGTTATCCTTGTTGCTACCTCGGGCGATACGGGCAAGGCGGCTCTTGAGGGCTTCAAGGACGTTGACGGCACTAAGATTATGGTATTCTATCCCGTTGACGGCGTTAGTCCTATGCAGAAACGTCAAATGACTACTCAGGAGGGCGGCAACGTAAACGTTTGTGCTATCAGAGGTAACTTCGACGACGCTCAGACAGGTGTTAAGAAAATCTTTACAGACAAGACTCTCGTTGAAAAACTTCAGGAGAATAACTACATCTTTTCAAGTGCAAACTCCATTAACTGGGGCAGACTTTTACCGCAGATTGTTTACTACTTCTCGGCATATGCGGAGCTTATCAATGACGGTAAAATCAACCTCGGCGATAAGATTAACGTTGTAGTTCCGACAGGTAACTTCGGCAACATTCTCGCTTCTTACTATGCGTTCAGAATGGGACTTCCGATTAACAAGTTTATCTGTGCTTCAAACTCAAACAACGTCCTCACCGACTTTATCGCAACAGGCACATATGACAAGAACAGAGATTTCTACGCAACAATTTCTCCGTCTATGGATATTCTTGTTTCGAGCAACCTTGAACGTTTCCTCTATCATATGACTGAAAAGGACGATAAGAAAGTCAAGGAGTGGATGACAGCTCTTAAGACTACAGGTGCTTACAGCGTTGACGAAGATGTTAAAACAAAGATTACTTCTCTTTTTGCGGCAGGCTTCTGTGACGACGCCAAAACAAAGACTACTATTGACGAGTTCTTTAATAAGTACGGCTATCTCTGCGACACTCACACCGCAGTTGCAGTCAATGTTTACAAGGAGTACGTTGAAAAGACAGGCGACAGAACGCCTGTTGTTCTCGACTCCACGGCAAGTCCCTATAAGTTCAGCGGCAGCGTTCTGAAAGCTATCGCAGACGGCGAGGAACTCCCGACAGACGAATTTGAAATGGTTGACCTGCTCAACAAGAAAACAGGCACGGACGTTCCGAAACCGCTTGCCGCTCTTAAGGATAAGGAAACTCGTTTCACCGAGGTTGTAAACGCAGACGAAATGCCCGAGTTTGTTCTTAACGCTTTGGGTGTGAAATAATGTCACTGTATGTACTGGGCGACCCACACCTTTCTTTGGGTGTGGATAAGCCTATGGATATTTTCGGCGGCTGGGGAAACTACGTTGAAAAGATTGAAACTAACTGGAAAAATATTGTTCGTGAGGACGACAACGTTATTCTTGCAGGAGATATTTCATGGGGAATGAAGCTTGAAGAAACCGTCAAAGACTTCGCTTTTCTCGAAAAACTCCCCGGCAAAAAAATTATACTTAAAGGCAACCACGATTATTGGTGGGAAACAAAAACCAAAATCGAGAAATTTTTCAACGCACATAATTTCAGTACTTTTTCGGTGCTGTTTAATAATGCATATCTTGTTGACGGTGTTGCGGTATGCGGCACAAGAGGTTGGTTTTACGACGCTCACGATGAACAGAGCGAAAAAATCATAAACCGTGAGGTCGGCAGACTGAAAACATCTATAGAAGCGGCGAAAAAGCTTGACGGAGAAGTTATAGTGTTTCTTCATTATCCGCCCGTGTTTGCAGGAAAGGAATGTCCGGAGATTATGAACGTCCTTTTGGAGTATGATATAAAGAAATGTTATTACGGTCATGTTCACGGGAAAAAGGCTCATAATCTTGCGACGGTTGGAAATTACAAGGGGATAGAGTTTAAGCTTATAGCGTGTGATTATACACATTTTAAGCCTATTCACGTTACTTAACAAAAAATTTTTACCTCATTTTTACAGAAAATTCATAAAAAAGGTAGATTTATTTTCAAATATATGATATACTAATCTAGTTAAGCGTAGACTGGGTTAGTATAATATTGTCGGATTCGGGGGACTTTCTTCGATTATGACGGTATGTAAGTTAGAGGGTTACGCAATTTTAAAGCTAACATATAAGGCTGCAATTGCAAACATCGGCAGTCATATAATCAGGAGGAGAAAACAATGAGCTTAGTAGCATCAAATCAGATTGAAACAAACAGAAACGAAGTAGAGGTTTCCGTAGACGGCGAAACATTCAAGAAAGCAATCAAGGCTGTTTACAAAAGACAGGTTAAGAATATCAGAATTCCGGGTTTCAGACCGGGCAAAGCACCGCAGTCCGTTATCGAGAAGATGTACGGCAAAGAGGTGTTCTATGAGGACGCAATCAAAAACTTATATCCGCAGGCTCTTCAGGACGCTGTTGATGAAGCAGGTTTAAGAGTAGTTCCCGATAAGATTGACCTTGACGTTACGGCTGCTTCCGACGACGGAGTTACATTTAAGGCAGTTGTTACAACCTATCCCGAGGTTACAATCGAGGATTACAAGGGTATCGAAATCGAAGCTGTTTCGGCTGAGGTTACAGACGAGAAGATTGACGAGGAAATCGAAAAGGCTCGCCAAAGAGCAAGCAGTCTTGAAACTGTTACCGACAGACCCGCTCAGGACGGCGATATCACAACTATCGACTTCGAGGGCTTTGTAGACGGCGAAGCTTTCGAGGGCGGCAAGGCAGAGGGTTACAGCCTTACTCTCGGCAGCGGCAGCTTTATCCCCGGCTTTGAAGACCAGATTGTAGGTCACAGCACAGACGAGGAGTTTACTATCAACGTAACATTCCCCGAGGATTACGAGGTTGACGAGCTTGCAAACAAGCCGGCAGAGTTCAAAATCAATCTTCACGAGATTAAGACAAGAATTCTCCCCGAGCTTGACGATGAGTTCGTTAAGGACGTAAGCGAAGAGGCTGAAACTGTTGAGGATTACAGAAAGGAAATTTCCGAAACTCTCGCAGAGGATTTGCAGAAAGCAAGAGATAACGATATCGAGAAGAAGCTTGTTGACATTCTTATCGACAAGGTAGACGGCGATGTTCCCGACGCTATGTACGAGAACAAGATTGACGATATGATAAGAGAGTTTGAGTTCAGACTTAACGCTCAGGGTCTTGACCTTGACACATACGTTCAGTACACAGGTCTTAGCAGAGAGAAGAGTTAATATCAGACTTGCTCTTGAAAAGATTGCCGAGCTTGAAAATATTGAGGTAACGGACGAGGAGCTTGAAGAGGAGTACAAGAAGATTTCCGAAACTCACAACACCGACCTTGACAGAGTTAAGAGAGCAATCCCCGAGAAAGACCTTAAGCTTGACCTTGCTGTATCAAAGGCTATGGATTTGGTTAAGGAAAACGCTAACATTAAGTAATTATACTTGCGAAAATATTCACAGCGGACTGCCGAATTTTTCGGCAGTCTGAATAATATTCGGATTTCAGGACTAAAATTAATATAACGATAGGTTATGAAAGGATTTGAGTAAAAATGGCATTAGTACCTTATGTAGTGGAACAAACAAGCCGCGGCGAGCGTTCGTATGATATTTATTCACGTTTGCTCAACGACAGAATTATTATGCTCACAGACGAAGTAAACGATGCTTCCGCAAGCGTTGTTGTTGCGCAGCTTTTGTTTTTGGAGGGTCAAGACCCGTCAAAGGATATCAGCCTTTACATCAACAGTCCCGGCGGTTCGGTAACGGCAGGTATGTCTATTTTCGATACAATGCAGTACATCAAGTGCGATGTATCCACAATCTGTATGGGTATGGCTGCAAGTATGGGTGCATTCCTCCTCGCAGCAGGCACAAAGGGCAAGAGATTATCTCTCCCGAACTCCGACATTATGATTCATCAGCCGAGCGGCGGTGCTCAGGGTCAGGCTACCGACATTATGATTCATGCCGACCACATCATAAGGACAAAGAAAAAGCTCAACACAATCCTTGCCGAGCGTACAGGTCAGCCGTATGACGTTATCGCAAGAGATACAGAAAGAGATAACTTTATGACAGCCGAGCAGGCTCTTGAATACGGTCTTATCGACAAGATTATCACAAAAAGATAATTATACTCAAAATCTAAAAGATTTAGCAAATTTAATTAAACCCCTCTGTCCTGCGGACATCTCCCCTATGAGGGGCGACTTTGATAAATCGAGAACCAAAAAGCTTCCACTTTTAGGGGAGGCGGCAGCCGTAAGGCTGACGGAGGGGTTTTTAAAAAATCTCGATTTTTTTAAATTGTCGCTAAATCTTAACGCTTTCGAGTATAGTATGATTTTAAATCAACAAGGAGCTAATAAAAAATGCCGGGAAAATTTACAAATTTTGATGATGAAAATATATACTGCTCTTTCTGCGGAAGAAGTCAGAATGAAGTTACACGAATGATTTCCGGACCCAATGTTTTTATATGTGACGATTGCGTAGCCCTTTGCAGTTCCGTTCTTGAAGAAGAATTCGGCGAGGCTTTTACCAACAGAAGAAAAAAATTCAACAACTTTATGGTAAATCTTGTTAAACCCTCCGAAATGAAAAGAATGCTCGATGATTACGTAGTAGGTCAGGAAGAAGCTAAGAAAACTCTCTGCGTTGCGGTTTACAATCATTACAAGAGATTGATTCTGCAAAAGGAAGACGTTGAGATTGACAAGAGCAACGTTCTCCTTTTGGGTCAGACCGGTGTCGGTAAAACCCTGCTTGCGTCTACTCTTGCAAAATCGCTTGACGTTCCGTTTGCTATTGCCGACGCAACTACCCTCACCGAAGCAGGCTATGTCGGCGAGGACGTTGAAAACATTTTACTCCGTCTTATTCAGGCGGCAGGCGGCGACATCAAAAAGGCGGAGCGTGGAATTATCTATATTGACGAGATTGATAAAATCGGAAGAAAATCCGAAAATCCGTCAATCACCCGTGACGTAAGCGGCGAGGGCGTTCAGCAGGCTCTTCTGAAAATCATAGAGGGTACAATGGCAAACGTACCTCCTCAGGGCGGCAGAAAACACCCCCAGCAGGACTACCTCAGAATCAACACTAAGAATATTCTGTTCATTTGCGGCGGTTCGTTCGAGGGTCTTGAAAAGGTTATCGAGAAACGCAGGAGTTCATCTTCTTTGGGTTTCGGTGCGGAGGTTCACAGCAAAGAGGAGTTCAGAAAAAGCAACTGGATGAAAGACGTTGTTGCTCACGATTTGGTTAAGTTCGGACTTATCCCCGAGCTTGTGGGAAGAATACCCGTTATTACCGCACTCAATGCCCTTGACGAGGAAGCTTTGGTAAGTATTCTCACCGAGCCGAAAAATTCCATTATCAAACAGTATCAGAATCTTTTTGAAATGGATAACATCAAGCTCAGATTTACGGACGACGCACTTAAGGCTATCGCACAGAAAGCTATCAAGCAGGAAACCGGTGCAAGAGGACTTCGTTCTATTCTGGAGGGTATTCTCGGCGAACTTATGTTTACAGCTCCGTCCGATGAAACCATAAAGAAGATTACAATTACCGCAGATACGGTGAATGGTCTTGATGTGCCGGATATTGAGCGTGATATGTCGAAGAAGATTACTTATAAATTGGACGAACGTAAGAATAGTAATGTATCGTAATTTTAATATTTTGTAAATATAAATCGCTGTAACATTTCGGAGGATATATTTACCCTTTGATTTGTTACAGCAATTTGTTATTGGTTGACAAATAAAATATAATGTGATATTATTATATAATAACTCGAAAAATTACTTGATTCTGTAATGAAGAGTGAATAATGAAGAATTAAAGAATGAAGAATAAAGAATAAACTAGGGAGGGCAGAAAAACAATGGACAAAAAAGATTTCACCGAAGAAGATTTAGATTTTGACTTTAACGATGACTTTAACAAAGCTTTCGGAGAAGAACTTAAAGAAGAAATGAAAGACGTTGAAGACTTCGACTTTGAACCCCTCGGCACTTTACCGGTTCTTGCACTTCGTGGATTAGTCATTTTTCCCGACTCCGTAATACATTTCGATGTTTCAAGACCTGCTTCAATCGCAGCCGCTCAGGCAGCTATGAAAAGCAATCAGCTCTTGTTCGTCACAACACAGAAAGATCCTCTCAAAAGCCGCCCCGAACCCGACGACCTCTACGAGGTAGGCACAATAGTTAAGGTCGTTCAGGTTGTTCGTCAACCCGACCACCTTACAAAAGTTATCGTTGAGGGTATGTATCGTGGCGTTGCTCTGGAGCTAAAAAAAGACAGAAGTTATTTTGAGGGTGAAGTAATCTCCTGCAATTATAACAAAGCCGAAGGCACTAACGAACAAATCGCTCTTATGCGTATGGTCAAGAGTGTGTTTGAAAATTACGTTGAGCTTTCACCTAAAATCCCGAATGACATTATGTTTAAAGTGGAGCTTTCAAATTCCCCGAATAACCTCGCAGACTTTGTGGCTAACAATATAATTATCGATTTCAACGCAAAGCAGAGAATTCTTTCTACCTTTAACGTCGAAGAAAGACTTCAAATGATTCTCGATATTCTCGACAGAGAAGTCGCTATACTTGAAGTTCAAAGTAAAATTGTGGAGAGAGCCCACGAGTTTATGGACGATAATCAGAAAGAATATTTTCTCCACGAACAAATCCGTGCTATCCGTGAGGAACTCGGCGAAGACGATATCGACGAGGAAATCGGCGAGTATAAGGATAAAATCTATTCCTTGAAAGTTGACAAGAAAATCAAAGAACAGCTTCTCAAAGAGTGCGGCAGACTTCAGAAACTCCCCGAGGCTTCACAGGAGGCTTTCACTCTCAGAATGTACCTTGATACTTGCCTTGAACTCCCGTGGGATAAGTCCTCCAGAGATAAAATCGACATCAATGCCGTAACACGTTCCCTTGACAAAAATCATTACGGCTTGACAAAGGTTAAGGAGAGAATTCTCGAATACCTTGCCGTGAGAAAATTAACCCCCGACGTTAAGGGACAGATTATCTGTCTTGTAGGTCCTCCGGGTGTCGGCAAAACCTCTATCGCACAGTCCATTGCGGCGGCTATCAACAGAAAAGCCGAAAGAATAGCTTTGGGCGGAGTTCACGATGAAGCCGAAATCAGAGGTCACAGACGCACATATATTGCGGCTATGCCGGGAAGAATTATCTCCGCCGTCAAGTCCGCCGGTACTAATAACCCCGTGCTTATCCTTGACGAAATAGACAAGCTTGCTTCCGATTACAAGGGCGACCCGACAAGTGCTTTGTTAGAGGTTCTCGACCCCGAACAGAACAGCACTTTCCGTGACCACTACATTGATTTGCCTTTCGACCTAAGCAAGGTTATGTTTATCACAACCGCAAACGACGGTTTTGCTATCCCCGCACCGCTTAAGGACAGAATGGAAGTTATCGAAATCGGAAGCTATAACCGTCAAGAAAAATTCCATATCGCAAAGAAACACCTTATCCCGAAACAGCTTGTAAACAACGGTCTTACAAACTCAAACTGCAAATTCTCAAATTCGGCGATTTACGCAATAATTGACGGTTACACCCGTGAAGCAGGCGTTAGAAATCTTGAAAGACGTGTTGCCGCCGTTATGAGAAAGGTTGCAAAGAACGTTGCAAGCGGCGACACGGAAACAGTTTTCAAAATCGACAGCAAAAACATTGAAGACTATCTGGGACCCAAAAAGTTCAAGGACGACCAGCTTTCCGCAAAGAACGAGGTAGGTCTTGTAAACGGTCTTGCGTGGACGGCTGTCGGCGGCGAAACATTGCCTATTGAGGTTGCCGTAGTTCCGGGTACGGGTAAAATCGAGCTTACGGGTTCACTCGGCGACGTTATGAAAGAGTCGGCGAAAATTGCCGTTACGTGCGTAAGAACAAGGGCGGAGAAGCTTGGAATAGATGTAGAGTTCTATAAGAAAAAGGACATACATATTCACGCTCCCGAGGGTGCTGTTCCGAAAGACGGTCCGTCCGCAGGCATAACTATGACTACAGCAATTGTGTCTGCTCTTACGGATAAGCCCGTGAACAGATTCGTTGCAATGACGGGTGAAATAACTCTCCGTGGAAAGGTTCTGCCAATCGGCGGACTTAAAGAGAAGTCTATGGGTGCTTACAAAATGGGTATCAAGACTATTGTTATCCCGAAACAGAACGAATCCGACCTTTACGAAATTGACGAAACAGTCAAAGAAAGTGTGAATATTATCCCTGTAGAAACTATCGACGAAGTACTTGACATTGCTTTCACTTTGGATAAAACTTACGAAAAGCCGCCTGTACCCAAAGCCGCAAAGAGTACAAGAAAATCTTCAAAGAAAATTGAAAAGACTGAAAAACTTCCTGTTGACGTAGTGCCTACGGATACAGCAAATATTATAGGGGTGGCGGAATGAATTTCAACAAAGCCGAATTTGAATTTGCCGCAGGAAATGCCTCGCAGCTGCCGAAATCGGTAATGCCCGAGGTGATTTTCTCGGGTCGCAGCAACGTGGGAAAATCTTCGCTTATAAATAAGCTTGTCAACCGCAAGGCTCTTGCAAGAGTGAGTGCAACTCCCGGAAAGACAGCAACTATAAATTTCTTCAAGGTGGATAAATTTCACCTTGTTGATTTGCCGGGGTACGGATATGCAAAGGTGTCGAAAGCGGAAAAGCAGCGTTGGGCGAACCTTATGGAGGGTTACTTCAATCAGGAGAGAAATTTTTCCCTTGTTGTACAAATAGTGGATATGCGGCATTCGCCGTCCGCAGACGATATGAATATGATTGAGTATCTGTATTCGGGCGGATTTCCGTTCATAATAGTTTTCACAAAAAAAGACAAGCTTAAAAAGACACAGCAGATTAAACGGCTTGAGGAGCTTAAACAAGAGCTGTCGGCATATTCCGATATACCGGCGTTCCCTTTTTCGGCGGTAACAGGTGAGGGTACGGAGGAAATACGTGCGTACATTGAGAAGTGCGTAAATGAAACTCTTCAAAAGATGTCGGAGGATACTGTATGAAAAAAATAATTTCTGTAGTCTTGTCGGTCTGCATGTTGCTTTTTGCAGCGTCCTGTAATTTGATAGTGAATAACAGCGACGAAAGTCAGTTTGATTATCCCGTGACGGTGGGAAATGTCGTGTTTGACAAAGAACCCGAAAACGTTGTCGTTCTCAGCGACAACATTGCGGATATCATTCTCACCTGCGGCTATGAGGGAAAGCTTGCCGCAAGAAGCGACGCATGCACCCGTGACGGTCTTGAAGTCCTGCCGTCGGTGGGTACTCCCGACAGTCCCGATATTGATAAACTTCGTGAGCTGAACACCACGCTTGTTCTCGGTGACCAAAGCTTCGACAGCGAAACAAAAAGAGAAATAGAGGAGCTGGGTGCGGAGGTTCTTATCATAAAACCTGCCGTAAACGAAAACGAGATAAAAACTCTTTACAGCAATATCGCATCTATTCTCGGAGGAAGCTATTCGGGAAAGATGAAAGCCATGAACGTTGCCGAGGAAATTCAGAACGAGCTTGACTCGATGAAGAACGAGATTATTGACAGAGATGTAATATCAACAGCCTGCTATATTTATTCGGTGGGCGGCGACCAGTTCAGAGTGGCTTACAGCAAAGACTATGCTTCACAGCTTTTTGACTATGCACAGCTTACAAATATAGCTTTGGACGATGACGACGGCTATATCGGCATTGACACGCTGATAATGAGCAACCCCGAAACTATTTTCTGTGACGAGGGTGTTGCGGAAATAATAGCGGAGGACAGCGATTTACAGAACCTGTCGGCGGTTATGAACAGGAAACTTTTTACTCTTCCGAGAAAGTATCTTACATTGCAGGGACGTACAAGAATTCAAACCGTAGACTACCTGATTGCTAAAACGCACGAGTTCTACACTCAAAAGGAAGTATGGCCCGATGATTTCGACATTTCCGAAATAGAGTACACTCTTCCTCAGGAGCAGGAATACATTCCGCCGTTTGAGCCGAAAGAGAATATATTCTATACGGTTGGTGAAACGTATTCACAAATAGAACCGATTGAGGAACGTCTTATTCAGTTGGGATATCTTGAGGGAGAAGCCGATAAAACTTTCACTCAGGAAACTGCCGAAGCAGTGAAGAGATTCCAAGAGGTAAACGGACTTGAGGTTTCGGGCAAAGCCGATTATGATACTTTGGTAGTGCTGCTGTCGAATTACGCAATACCGGCGAACTAAAGTGTGCCTTGCGGATACATAGCGGTTTGGCAAACATTTGTAGTAGTTATACTCGAAAGCGTTAAGATTTAGCGAAAATAATTTAAAAAATTGAGATTTTTTAAAAACCCCTCCGTCAGCCTTACGGCTGCCACCTCCCCTAAAAGGGGCGGCTTTTGCTTATCGATTTCTCAAAGTCGCCCCTTATAGGGGAGATGTCCGCAGGACAGAGGGGTTTAACTAGATTTGCTAAATCTTTTAGATTTTGAATATACTTATGGTCGTAAATATATTAAGAATTAATATACAATAAATTTATGTGTACAGCACACTTCATTAATTCTAAATTGTTTGCAAATTAGAAATTATTGTTATCAAACAGAATATTCTTTAAAAGAAAAATACTTTGTCTGTTTTTAAATTAAATTTTTAATATGTATTGATTTTTTGACATTAATGTGTTATAATTATAACACATAGTTAGCAGTAAATGTAAAAATATACTTTACTGTGCCCTATGTAAATTATGTACACGCATTATACAGGATATATATTATGTTCTGTGTAATGTGTGACCCCCGGCATAATTAACTTATAAAGATGAATTTATTCTTCTCTAAGAAATGAGTGGACATAATTGTTATCGTTTTGTATATTATTGCAGAGGAGATATTAAAAAAACTAAAGCTCACAAGACGGCAATTTGCTAATCTTGTGAGCTTTTTTATGCTTTTAACCTAATGGGCAAGAAGTCCGCCGCCTATAGAGGCGGCGGGATGAATTGCCCTTCAGCCGTAGGCTGAATAGTTGTTGACGACAACTTCATATTATGGTATCCTTATAAAAAGAGGTGACCTGATATGAACAAAGCCTACAAATGCAGAATATATCCTAACAGCGAACAGAAAACTATGTTTGCAAAGACATTCGGTTGTGTAAGATTCATATACAATCGAATGCTTTTCGATAAAATAGAATATTACAACGAATATCAAAAGAAACTGAAGAATACTCCTGCACAATACAAATCTGAATTTGAGTGGCTTAAAGAAGTTGACAGTCTTGCACTTGCAAACGCACAGCTAAATCTGCAAAATGCGTATAACAACTTTTTTAGAGATAAAAAAGTGGGGTTTCCGAAATACAAATCTAAAAAATGCAATAAGCATAGTTATACAACGAACTTTGTGAACGGAAATATTATAATTCAAGACGGAATGATAAAGCTGCCGAAAGTAGGATTTGTAAAAATGAAACAGCACCGAACTATTCCTGAAAGCTACAAATTGAAATCGGTAACGGTAAGTAAAAATGCAAGCGGAAAGTATTATGTGAGTATTCTGTTTGAGTACGAAAACCAAGTACAGAAAACAGAACCGCAGAAATTTTTAGGCTTGGATTTTTCTATGCACGAATTATATGTTGCAAGTGACGGAACATCGGCAAACTATCCGAGATTCTATCGACAAGCACTCAAAAAGCTTGAAAGAGAACAGCGTAGGCTTTCCAAAATGGAAAAAGGCTCTAATAATCGAAATAAACAACGAGTTAAGGTTGCAAGACTTCACGAAAAGGTTGCCAATCAAAGAAAGGACTTTCTGCACAAGCAATCAAGGCAGATAACCAATGCTTATGATTGCGTGTGCATTGAAGACTTGAATATGAAAGCAATGTCGCAGGCTATGAATTTCGGAAAGTCTGTTGCCGACAACGGTTGGGGAATGTTCACAACATTTCTGCAATACAAGCTTGAAGAAATCGGAAAACAGCTTGTAAGGATAGATAAATTCTTTGCAAGCTCACAGTTTTGCAGTGTCTGTGGATACCAAAATAGTGAAACAAAAGATTTGTCTGTTCGAGAATGGATTTGCCCTTGTTGTCAAACGCACCACAACCGAGATATAAATGCCGCTGTAAACATACGAAATGAGGGTATGCGAATAGCCTTGGCATAAAGAATAAAAGAAAAAACAAAACCGTGGGACACACGGGGTTAGCTCGCTGATACTGTACAGACTGCTGTACTTGAACGAGAAGCCCCCCGCCTCTAAGCGTAGGCGACGGGAGTATGTCACCATATCGGATTAGTAATTGCAAGATATTTTTGTAGCTGTACGGTTGCGAAGCTTGACCAAACTTTAAAATGGTAAATCTTTTCAAATCCTAGTATAAATTCCGTAAAGGGGTTGATTTTTTTCTCGTTAAAGGGTATAATTATAAGAAAAGTGGGAAAGGGTGGCGATAAGTGTCAGATTGTGGCAGATGTGTCTGTAAAGTGTTAATCTGACCTAATTTTATGGCAAGCTATTTAACAGGTTCATATCAGCATAATATAGATTCAAAGGGTCGCCTTACCGTTCCCGCCAAACTCAGAGAACAGCTTGGTGAAGCGTTTTATCTCACAAAGGGCATAGACGGCTGTATTTTTGTTTATCCCGAAAAGGAGTGGGAAGCCTTTCTCGATAACCTTTGTAACCGTCCGATATCTCAGGCGGCAGTGGTTCAAAGGCATTTTATCGCAAATTCGGCTCTTGTCGAAACAGACGGTATGGGCAGAGTGCTTATCCCGAAAAATCTCAGAGAGTACGCTTTCCTTGAAAAGGATACTATGTTTATCGGTGTCGGCAAACGTGCGGAGATTTGGTCGGCGGAAAAGTACGAAGAGTTCATATCCGTCCAAACTCAGGACAGTATCCATTCTGCAATGGAAGCCGGGTTGATTTGATGAGTTTTTTTTATTTTGTTTTGTTTTGGGGTTTTCTTATATATTTAGTTTTAAAGAGAAAAGAGTTGCCGTGTAATACTAATTAGGAATTAATACTCACATTAAATTCAAATAATATGATTATTAAAAGAAACGTTATTTAATGCTCAAAAATATAATTAGTGTAAAATTAAAGCGGCAAAAAATTAAGGAGAAATTATGGAGTTTGTGCATAAGTCGGTTTTGCTTGACGAAACAATCAACGGCTTGAATATTAAACCCGACGGCACGTACGTTGACGGCACGGCAGGCGGCGGCGGTCATTCCTTTCATATAGCAAGCAGACTGAGTAATGAGGGAAGACTTATCGCTATCGACCAAGACCCCGATGCCATTGCGGCTGCAACCGAACGATTGAAGCAGTTCGACAACGTAACAATTGTCCGCTCGAATTTCAGTAATATCAAGGGAGTTCTTATGTCGCTGGGGATTTCGGGTGTTGACGGTGTACTTCTCGATATCGGTGTTTCCTCGTGGCAGCTTGATTCGCCCGAAAGAGGTTTTTCGTATCATTACGACGCACCGCTTGATATGCGTATGAGCAGGGAGGGTACAAGTGCTTACGATATCGTCAACAGCTGCGAACCCGGGGAACTTGTGCGTATTTTGTCAATTTACGGTGAGGAAAAATTTGCGAAGAATATTGTCAGGTCAATTGTTAAGGCAAGAGATGTCAAGCCGATTGAAACAACATTGGAGCTTGCCGATATAGTAAGAGATGCCTACCCGATGAAAGCTAGGCAGAAAGGTCACCCTGCAAGGAAAACTTTTCAGGCTCTGAGAATTGCTGTCAACGGTGAGCTTGACAGACTGAAAGAGGGTCTTGTGAATGCGTTTGATGTTCTGAACCCCAACGGCAGACTTGCCGTTATCACGTTCCATTCGCTTGAAGACAGGATAGTTAAAAAGCAAATGGCGGATTGGTGCGTCGGCTGTACGTGTCCGAGTGATTTTCCGATTTGCGTTTGCGGAAACAAACCGAAAGCGGAGCTTGTCACGAGAAAACCGATTGAACCGAGTGAAGATGAACTTCTGGATAACAACAGGGCGAGAAGTGCGAAGCTTAGAATTTGCCAGCGGCGGTCGCCGCACGGCGACGGGTGACACGTGAGCGGACAACGTCCGCCTGAAATACGTGAAGACAGTTCTTTTGAGGAATAACTTCACGAACCCGACCAATAATTTGTTGTTGCTGTACGGCAGTGAAGGGTTTTGTAAAAATGAACTTTTGTACAATTTTTAATTTTGCTCATATAGTATTATAGATACTATTTACTGTTTACTTAATCGAAATTCACAAAATTGTAACATCTTAGTCGGGTTGCACAATAATGAAGTGAAATTTTCAGATAGTTCATCAAAAAATAAGGTTTGGAAAAGTTACGATTTTGTAGTATAATATAGGTATGGGATTTCATAATCCGAAATTCCTTTGTATAAATTTCCGCAGGGATTTTCAATGCACAATATCCCTGTTCACATAATGAGGTGCTGTGATGGCTTTAACAGACAGAAATGCGGCTTATGACCTCACCCTGTTTGAAGAGGAAGAGGAGCTTGCAAAGGCTAAATCACGAAAGAATATTGTATACGACCTTGAAGAGGAGCGTAAGAAAAGGGAAAAGGCGAAGCCGAAAATTAATCCCCTTACGGCTTTTATGTCAACGGCGGTGTCGGCACTTGTAATATTGGCGGTGGCGGCTATTATCCACGGTCAGGCACAGCTTACGGAGCTTAATCAGCAGATAAGCGACGCACAAGGCGAGCTTACGGAGCTTGAAAGCTATTATACTCAACTTGAAATGAAAGTTGAAAACAAGCTGGGACCTTCCGTAATAGAGGAGTATGCGAAAAATGTTCTTGGTATGGCTAAGACAGAGAGCTACCGCAAGGAGTTCATAAGTCTTTCGGACGGCGACAAAGCAGAGGTTGCCGGAGATAAGGAGAAAAATATATTTGAAAAAATTGCCGATCTTTTAATACGTGAAGATAGTTATTCTTAAGTAATAACTTCACGTACCCGACC
>CADCHW010000043.1:882-14775 GCA_902801245.1 uncultured Ruminococcus sp. | reverse complement strand
GGGTACAGCAATCAAGGCAACAGGTAAATCCTCCAACGGTTCGGGTACAAAAGAGTATGCATTCTATTGGAAGAAGACAACATCTTCAACATGGACAACAAAGTCTGCATACGGTGTTGCTACAACAGCAACTTACACATTCAATACAGCAGGCACATATGATATCAGAATCAGCGTTAAGGACAGCACAGGTGCAGTTGTATTCAAGGATTATACCGTTACCGTAAAGTAAAATAAAGTTAATCATTAATTAACACAGCAAGGGCTGCCGCATCAAAATTTGGTGCGGCAGTTTTTACCTATTGTATTTTTAAATATGGTCCATTTGAATAAATTGCCCATAAAAAGCGTTTTGGATACAATAAATTTTATTTTTTGTGCATACAAGTGAATGCTTATTGAAGAGGATTGTATATATTTAACAATATTATGCCACGAAAAAATTAAATTTTAACACTTTTTTATTTAAATATGAAAAAATGTTAAAAATTTTATAACCCCCTTTACATTTTTTTGTTTTTATTGTAAAATTAACATAAGGACTTTAAATGGTCTGTTTTGTAGAGTTGTACTGAGTGACATACTCCCACCGCCTACGCTACGCTTAGAGGCGGGGGCTTCTCGTTCAAGTACAGCAGCCTGTACAGTATCCACGAGCTAACCCCGTGTGTCCCACGGTTTTGTTTTATGTTTTATGCCAAGGCTATTTGCATACCTTCATTTCGTATGTTTACAGCGGCATTTATATCTCGGTTGTGGTGCGTTTGACAACAAGGGCAAATCCATTCTCGAACAGACAAATCTTTTGTTTCGCTGTTTTGGTATCCACAGACACTGCAAAGCTGTGAGCTTACAAAGAATTTATCTATCCTTACAAGCTGTTTTCCGACTTCTTCAAGCTTGTATTGCAGAAATGTTGTGAACATTCCCCAGCCGTTGTCAGCAACAGACTTTCCAAAACTCATAGCCTGCGACATTGCTTTCATATTCAGGTCTTCAATGCACACGCAATCATAAGCATTGGTTATCTGCCTTGACTGCTTGTGCAGAAAGTCCTTTCTTTGATTGGCAACTTTTTCGTGAATTCTTGCAACCTTAATTCGCTGTTTGTTTCGATTATTCGAGCCTTTTTGCATTTTGGATAGTTTACGCTGTTCTCTTTCGAACTTTTTGAATGCTTGTCGGTAGAATCTCGGATAGTTTGCCGATGTTCCGTCACTTGCAACATATAATTCGTGCATAGAAAAATCCAAGCCTAAAAAATTCTCCGGTTCTGTTTTCTGTACTTGGTTTTCGTACTCAAACAGAATACTCACATAATACTTTCCGCTTGCTGTTTGGCTCACCGTAACCGATTTTAAGATATAGTTTTCGGGAATGTTCCTGTGTTGTCTTACCTTAACTTTTCCGATTTTCGGCAGTGAAACCGTTCCGTTTTCAAGTTTTATGTTGTTATTCACACATACCGTTGTATAGCTGTTGTTGTTATTTTTCTTTGACTTGAATTTTGGAAAACCTGTCTTTTTATTTTTGAAAAAGTTTTGAAATGCTGTGTCGAGGTGTCTTAAAGCCTGTTGTAATGATATACTGTCAACCTCTTTCAAAAAGTCTTTTTCTTTCTTCAAGACTGTCAAATTGTTCGCACATTTTGTATATCCCAATGTAATTTTTTCTTTCTCGTATAATTCTATTCATTCTTTTGTCGAGATAGTAATTATATATCATTCGTGTACAGCCAAAGGTTTTTGAGAGCATTGTCTTTTGCTCCGAATTTGGATATATTCTGAATTTATATGCTTTGTTCAATGTTCCTCACCTTATTCTCATTACAACATATATTTACAACTATATCATATCATTATATTTTTGAGATGTCAAGCAATTTTCAGCCCTTACGGGCTGATGGCAATTCATCCCCGACCTAAGAGGTCGGAGTATTCTTGCCGAGGTAGGATAAAAGAGAGGTGATGCCCGACAAGACAAATTGGGTCAAAACATCAACATCACTATTTCAATGAAAGAAGGTACAAAATGACAAAATCAAACACAAGCAAGTTTAAAAGAGTATTGTGCGGTTTATTGTCAACCCTTACAGTACTCTCGGGGACAGCAGTAGCAGGTACTGCCGTTACCTCAACGACAGCTTCCGCAGCAGAGGTTACAACGGAAACTTCCGCAGCATCAAGTGAAGTCACACCGGCAACATTCTCATGGGATAATGCAACGGTTTACTTCCTACTCACAGACCGTTTTAAGAACGGCGATACCTCAAATGATAACGCTTACGGCAGACAAAACATTAATCTCAGTGATAAGAGAGCTACTTTCCACGGCGGTGACTTTGCAGGTATTACACAGAAACTCAACGAGGGTTACTTTGATGACCTCGGTGTAAACGCAATTTGGCTTACAGCTCCGTACGAGCAGATTCACGGCTATATTCAGGGCGGCTCGAACTTCTACCATTATTCATACCACGGCTACTATGTCCTTGATTATACTCAGACAGATAAGGCTTACGGTACTGAGGAAGAATTCAGAACTCTTGTTGATACTGCTCACAAACATGGTATCAGAATTATTATGGACGTAGTTATGAACCATGCAGGCTATTGCAGTATGTATGATATGAACGAGTACGGTTTTGGCGAATTGGCAAGCGGTTGGGAATCGTGGTATAAGAATCCGACTGCAAATGCACAGGACTATCAAAGCTATATGGTATATGACGGCAGTGCTGCAAAATGGGCACAGTGGTGGGGTCCCGACTGGATCAGATCAGGTGTTTCAGGTTATTCCGAGGGCGAGGGCGGCAGCGAGTTGACACAATGTCTTTCAGGTTTGCCCGACTTCAAAACCGAAAACACAGCTTCTCTTTCACTTCCTCCTATTCTCCAGACTAAGTGGACAAAAGAGGGTACACTTGCTCAAAAACAGGCTAAGTACGGTTCTTCGGGTACGGTTACCGACTTTATTACAAAGTGGCTTTCCGAGTGGGTTCGTGAGTACGGTGTTGACGGTTTCCGCTGCGATACCGCAAAGCACGTTGAAAAATCCTCTTGGAAAAAGCTTAAGACAGCCTGCGTGTCGGCTCTTAAAGAGTGGAAGAGCAACAACCCCGACAAGGCACTCGACGACCTCGATTTCTGGATGACAGGTGAGCATTGGAATCACGGCTTGTATAAAGACGGTTATTATACCGAAGGCGGCTTTGATTCAATGATTAACTTCGATATGACAGGTGCAGGTAATCTTTCTCTTGATAAAGTAAGCGGCAAGTATAATGACTATGCTAATGCTATCAATAATGACGATTCTTTCAATGCCTTGACATTTATTTCCTCACACGATGAAACACTCGCAAGAGGTGATATGTACTACATCGGTTCGTCATTCCTTATGCTTCCGGGTGCAGTTCAGATTTACTATGGTGATGAAACAGACCGTCCTCTTGTTTCGGGTATTCCGTTTGACGGCTACGGCGGAGCAGGTCACTCACTCAGAAGCGATATGAACTGGGACAGCTACGACCCCGAGCTTCTTGAACACTGGGGCAAGGTTGGTAACTTCCGTAATAATCATATTGCAGTAGGCGGCGGTGACAACACAACTCTCACAGCTTCAAGCGGTGTTGCATTCGGCAGAACATATTCAAAGAACGGTCTTGAAGATAAGGTTGCAGGTGTTATCGGTGCAACTGCAAACGCAGACGTAACAATCGATGTTTCGGCTATCTGGAGCGACGGCACAATGCTCGAAAACTTCTACGATGATTCTGTAGCTGTTGTTTCGGGCGGCAAGGTTACATTCAACGCAGGTGCTCACAGCACAATCCTCATTCAAGAGCCGGACGGCGAAAGAGGAAGAGTAACTGTTACTCACATTGATCAGGATTCAGGCAAAACTATGAAGACAGAAACATTGGTAGGTCTTCTCAACGAGCCTTATACAGCAACTCCTCTCGATACATTGGGTTACAAGCTTTCCAGAACAGTTGGTTCTAAAACAGGCACATTCTCCGAAACAGAAGCTTCCGTTACATTCTACTACACATTCGACAGCAGCAATTATGCTCACATCGAAGTTAAGCACGTAGATTCCGAAACAGGTGCTGAAATCGCAGACGCAGATTCTTTGGTTGGAAAAATCGGTTCTTCCTACACAACCGAAGCTAAGTCTATCAAGAATTATGAAGTCGATGTAATTCCGACCAATGCTACAGGTACGGTAAAGAGCGGTACAACAACTGTTACATATAAGTATAACTATGTTGAGCCGTCAAATCTTCAGGTTCACTATTATAACTCCAACAGCTGGTCTAACGTAAATCTCTATGCTTACACAGGCAGCGGTACAACAGCAACTCAGCTTCTTGGTGCATGGCCCGGTAAGTCTATGACTTCAGAGGGGGACGGCTGGTTCTTTGGCGAGGTTGAAGACGTTGAGTCTGCAAGCGTTATGTTCAATAACGGTTCAGGTGCTCAAGAACCTGGTAAGGAACAGCCCGGTTACGAGGCAACAGGCGAAGTTTGGATTAAGTCCGCTAAGATTTATCCGACAGGTAAGGTAAATGTTAAGTATGTCGGAACAGACGGCAAAGTTCTCGGTTCGGATATCGTTAAGGGTATGGCTGACGGTACTACAAAGTATACCACATCTGCTAAGAGCTTCTCGGGTTATACACTTTCTTCCACTCCGAGCAATGCTTCAGGCACATTCACAGAAAATGCTGTAACAGTAACCTATACTTATACTCCCGACGGTCCGGCAGAGCTTGTTAATTCTTCATCGGTAAGCACAACATCTGCAAGAACAGGTCAGGACATCACAGCTTACGGTTCGGCAGAGGGCGGAAGCGGTTCTTATACATATGCTTACTATTACAAGAAGTCAACAGCTTCAAGCTGGACAACCAAGAAATCCTACAGCAGTGCAGATTCCGCAGTGTTTAATTTCACATCGGCAGGCACATATAACATCAAGGTAGCTGTTAAGGATTCCAACGGTACAGTTGAAGAGCAAACATTTACTGTAACGGTAACGACATATACCGAGCTTGCAAACAAGTCTACAGTAAGTGCAACATCTGTTGAAAAGGGCAAGTCTATTACAGCAAAGGGTGCGGCTACAGGCGGTACAGCTCCGTATCAGTACGCATTCTATTGGAAAAAGTCTACATCAACAAGCTGGACATTAAAGTCGGCTTACGGCAATGCAACTTCTGCAACATATACTTTCTCCACAGCAGGTACATATGACTTGATGATTAGCGTTAAGGACGACGAAGGTTCTATCAGTACAGTTATCCATACTGTATCGGTAGGTATTGAAAATGTTGACGAGCTTGAAAACAACTCTACAATCAGTGCAACTTCGGTTGAACCCGGCACATCATTTAAGGTAACAGCTAAAGCAGCAGGCGGCACATCACCGTATACATATGCTTACTATTACAAGAAGTCAACAGCTTCAAGCTGGACAACCAAGAAAGCCTACAGCAGCACAACTTCCGCAACATATACAATTAACACAGCAGGTACTTACGATGTTAAGGTAAGTGTTAAGGACAATGACGGAAATGTTGCAGATAAGACATTCTCAGTATTTGTAGGTCAAGCTGAACTTGAAAATAACTCTACACTCAGCTCAACAGTAGTTAAGCCCGGTACATCTATTACGGCAACAGCAAGTGCAGCAGGCGGCACAGGCTCTTATACATACGCATTCTGGTGGCAGAAAATGGGCGGCAGCGGCTGGAACACAAAGAAGGCTTACAGCACTTCAAAAACAGCTACGTATACATTCAATACAGCAGGTGCTTACAACGTAAGAATCAGTGCTAAGGACAGCTCGGGCAAAATTAAGTCCGTAACATATCACGTATATATTACAACACTTACAAACAGCTCAACTCTCAGTGCAACTTCTGTTTCTAAGGGTACAGCAATCAAGGCAACGGGTAAATCCTCAAACGGTTCTGGTACAAAAGAGTATGCATTCTATTGGAAGAAGACAACATCTTCAACTTGGACAACTAAATCTGCATACGGTGTTGCTTCCACAGCAACCTACACATTCAATACAGCAGGCACATATGATATCAGAATCAGTGTTAAGGACAGCACAGGTGCAGTTGTATTCAAGGATTATACCGTTACTGTAAAGTAAAACAAAGTTAATCATTAATTAACACAGCAGAGGGCTGCCGCAGCAAAATTCGGTGCGGCAGCTCTTTTTGCATACTTTCATAAACAATAAAATTAAATTAAAAAATAATTACTCATAAAAACCTCCGTGAAATTTAGATTATCCTTGACTTTTTCGATCAATAGTTATATAATTTATTTAGTGGGTTTTACCCGAATTTTACATTTTATATGCATTAAGGAGATGCTTTTTATGTTGGATATTAAAATCACCAAAACTACAGAACCTAAGCAGAAGCCGGCAAAAGACCAGCCGCTCGGTTTTGGTAAGATTTTTACAGATCATATGTTTGTTATGAATTATACGGAGGGTCAGGGTTGGCACGACCCTAGAATAGTTCCGTTTCAGAATATTTCGCTTTCACCGGCTGCAATGGTTTATCATTACGGTCAGGAGATGTTTGAAGGACTTAAAGCTTATAAGGGCGATAACGATGAGGTTTACCTTTTCAGACCCGATATGAACGCTAAGAGAACTAACG
This sequence comes from uncultured Ruminococcus sp., assembly GCA_902801245.1. GTDB lineage: Bacteria > Bacillota > Clostridia > Oscillospirales > Acutalibacteraceae > RUG592. The sequence continues at coordinate 8,087 of CADCHW010000043.1, read as the reverse complement.
TTACAAACGAACGTCTTTGTATTCCGAGCATTCCCGAAGAGGATTTCGTTCAGGCTGTAAAGGCTGTTGTTGATATCGACAGAGATTGGATTCCCACTACTCCGGGTACATCTCTCTATGTTCGTCCTTTTATTATCGCAACAGATGAGTTCCTCGGTGTTGCTCCGTCTCACACTTACCTGTTTATGGTAATCCTTTCGCCGAGCGGTGCTTACTATTCAAGCGGTCTGGCACCTGTAGGCATTTGGATTGAAGACGAGTATGTTCGTGCTGTAAGAGGCGGTATGGGCTTCGCTAAAACAGGCGGTAACTATGCGGCAAGTCTTATCGGTCAGGTTAAGGCACATAACGAGGATTATTCTCAGGTTCTTTGGCTTGACGGTGTTGAGCGTAAGTATATCGAGGAAGTTGGTTCTATGAATATATTCTTCAAGATTGACGGAAAGGTTGTAACTCCGGTTTTGAACGGCAGTATTCTTCCGGGTATCACAAGAAACTCTACAATTCAGCTCTGCAAGGAGTGGGGATATGATGTTGAAGAAAGAAGAATTTCCGTTGACGAGTTAATTGAAGCTCAGAAGAGCGGAAAGCTTGAAGAGGTTTTCGGTACGGGTACAGCTGCCGTTATCTCACCTGTAGGCAAGCTCAGATATGTTGATGATGTTATGCTTATTAACAATGGGGAAATCGGTGAACTCAGCCAGAAGCTTTACGATACAATGACAGGCATTCAGTATGGTAAGCTTGAAGATAAGTTCGGCTGGAGAGTTACCGTTTAAGTTGTAATTTTTATTTTTGTGAATATAGTGCGAGAACGTTTTAATTACAGAAAAAATTAAAACGTTCTCTTTTTGTGAATTCGGTTAGTGAAACAACCGTCCCAAAAATTCTATCTGTACGGTTGAAATCAAATCGTAGGTTATCTTCCTTTGACCGGCAATTCGCTGTGCTGTTGCCTGTTTTTATTTTTTAGGAAAGATATCATTTTGGTGTGTGTTTCTTTGATAGTTTGTTTAATTTCGCTGAGGGTAGTTTATTTTTCTACAATAATTTGTTTCGTCAGCGACCAAAGGCTCTGCCTTTGGGATCCGCAAGCTTTAAAAAGCTTGACCAAACTTTTAACAGGCTTTGCAAACCGTACAGGTAGAAAAAATTAAAAAATAAAATTTATATCTTGACATATCCGGAAGAGTGTGATAATATATAAATAATATAAATCCTAGAAAACCAATATGAATTGGATAGATTAGAATAGAGATGAATTTATGAATTTAGATTTTAACGATGAAGAGTTGAAAAAAGTTTTTTTCTCGGCTGAATTCGGTTTAGAAAAAGAATGTCTGCGAATTAACAAGGACGGTTTTATTTCTTACACCGAACACCCCTTTGGTGATAACCCAAATATTCAAAAGGATTTCTGTGAAAGTCAGACTGAGTTCGTTACAGATGTTTTCAACAGTGCTGAAGAAGTCTGTAGAAGCTTGAAATCTCTTCATAAGCTTGCAGCGGAAATGCTCCGTGACTTGCCTACGGGTCGTGAATTTTTGTGGCCTTTTTCAAATCCGCCTTACGTTCGTGACGAGAATGATATCTTTGTGGCTATTTTTGACGGAGAAATGCAGAACAAGAGTTTGTACAGAGAATATTTGGCTGAAAAATACGGAAAAATGAAAATGCTTTATTCGGGAATACATTTTAATTTTTCTTTTACAGAGAGTTTTTTAAGAAGTATTTATAAAAATGCTGAGGATAAAACCTTTGTTGATTTTAAGAACAACCTTTATTTGGAGCTTTCAAAGAAGATTGTAAACTATGCGTGGCTTATCGTTTACCTCACCGCAGCAAGTCCCGTAATGGACGGTTCTTTTTTGAAAAGTGATGCTATAGGCAAATCTGTGCTTTCGGGTTACTCTTCGGCTAGATGCAGCGAAATAGGTTATTGGAACGATTTCACACCGATTATATCTTACGACAGCCTTGAAAGCTATGTGTCAAGCATTAACGGCTATGTCGAGAACGGTAAGCTTCGTTCAGCTTCCGAATTGTACTATCCCGTAAGGCTTAAACCGAGGGGAGATAATTCTCTTGAAAATCTTATCGAAAAAGGTATTAACCATGTCGAGATAAGAGTGTTTGACGATAATCCGCTGTCGCCGATTGGTATTTTTAAAGAGGATATTGAGTTTATACATATTTTAATATTGTATCTTATTTCTAAAGATGATTTTATTTTTGACGCCGAATCACAGATTAATGCCATATTAAATGAAAAGAAAGCCGCAAGCTTTGATGATACGACGACTATCACATTTAACGGAACGGCAAAATCCGTTCGGCAGCATGCTCTTGATACTATTGATGAAATAGAAGAATATTTTAAGGATTTCGATTTTGTATCGGAAATTATTTATTATCAGAAAAATAAAATCATAAACACCGAAAAACGTTATGCGAATATTGTTGCGGCTGAATTCGGTGATGATTATGTTAAGAAAGGAATCAGGCTTTCTGAAAGGTATGCCGATGAATTATTGAATTGGGAGTGATTGAAATGTGCGAGCTTTTTGGATTTAGTTCAGAAAAGGAAGAGCTTGTAAACGATTATTTGAAAGAATTTTACAGTCACAGTGATAAGCACCCTCACGGTTGGGGTTTGGCTTATTTGTATGACGGACAGCTGTATATTGAGAAAGAGTCTTTGCAGGCTTCCAAAAGTAACTATTTAAAGGAAAAGCTTTCCACTCCGATATGTTCAAGTACGATATTGGCTCATATAAGATTTGCGACTATAGGTAATGTTTACAGAAAAAATTGTCACCCCTACCATAAGAGGGATAATTTTAACCGCAGATGGACGCTTATACATAACGGTACGATTTTTGATTATGTTCCTCTGAGAAACTTTATAAAGTATCAGTCCGGTGATACAGACAGTGAAAGAGTTCTGCTTTATACAGTTGACAAGATAAATACAGCCCAAAAAAAATTGTGCCGTCCTATGAGTTTTGAGGAGCGATTTAATCTGCTTGATCAAATTGTTGCCGATATGTCGAAAAACAATAAGCTTAATTTGATTATTTACGACGGTGAGTATTTATATATTCACACAAATTACAAGAACTCTCTTTATTATCTTGAAAAGTACAACAACATTGCAGTATCCACTCGACCGCTTTCTTTTGAGAGTTGGAAAAATGTTCCGTTTACCACCCTAACCGCAATAAAGGACGGACGTTTTATTGCTTACGGACATAAGCATAATAATGAATATATCGATAATGAAGAGAATATGAAGAACCTGTATAGAATTTTCTCAGGTCTTTAAAGGGAGAATAACATTATGGAAACTAATGAGATTAGACAGCTTTTCTTTGATAGGTATATCAAGCCTACCCAACGTGAACGCAGCTGCTGTATGGGAATAGAAATTGAAATGCCGATTGTCAATTTGAACAAAGAGGCTGTTGATTTTGACAATGTACACAGTATTACAAAGAAGTTTATTGAACACTTCAATTTTGATGTTGCCGGAATAGACGACGAGGGAAATATTTATTCTGCATCCAATAAAGAAAACGGAGATATCCTGTCTTACGACTGCTCTTATAATAACCTTGAATTATCTTTCGGCAAGGAGTGCAACCTTTTTACGGTTTGGGAGAGATTTCAAGATTATTACAAATATTTGCAGTCGGAGTTTAAGGTGTATAACTATACATTGACAGGTATGGGTGTAAATCCGTACAGAATTTATAATCACAATGTACCGATTCCGAACGGCAGATACAGAATGTTGTTCCACCATTTGCAGTCATACAAAAAGTACTTCAACATTCCCATGTATTTCCATAAATACCCCGAGTACGGAACGTTTTCAAGTGCTTCGCAAGTTCAGCTTGACATTGCATATGATGAACTTCCTGTGATTCTGAATGTATTTTCAAAGCTTGAACCGCTCAAAGCTTTGATATTTTCAAACTCTGTTATCCTTGACGAACACGAAGATATTGTCTGTTACCGTGACTTTTTCTGGGAGAACAGCACTCACGGCATAAATCCGCATAATATAGGTATGTACAGCTCGGATTTTGAATCTGTTGAAGATATTTTAACATATATAAGTACTACAAGTATTTATTGTGTGGAACGTGGCGATAAATATATTAATTTTGAACCGATAAGATTTGCAGATTATCTTAATACAGATGAAATTATCGGAGAGTATTACGATAACGGAGAGTATAAGAATATCACAGTGAAGCCCGAACCCGATGATATCAAATATCTTAGAACGTTTAAATTTGAGGATATGACATTCCGTGGTACGGTTGAATTCAGAAGTGTGTGCTGTCAGCCTATTAAGGATAATATGTCTGTTGCGGCATTTCATATCGGAGCTCAAAAGCGTTTCAGAGAGCTTAACGACCTTTTTGAATCCGATACTGTTCTTTACAACAACGGATATACGGCAGCGGAGCTTCGCAAGATGTTTTTATATGCCAAGCTTCCGGAGTTCGTTGACCCTGACAAGCTTTATCAGCTCACTAAGGAAGTACTTGACATTGTTTCGGACGGTTTAAAAGAACGTGGATTAGGCGAAGAAGAGTTCCTCAAGCCTCTTTATGAAAGAGTCAACAACAGAACCAATCCGGCAAAGGATATGATTAACCTTAGAAATAACGGTATTGACCTTAATGATATTATCTTAAAGTATGCCGAGATTTAATTTTTATTAAAAATACCTATGTAAAATCTTATTTGGATTTTTGCATAGGTATTTTTTGTGATTAAATTTATGTGAAGTGAAATCTTGTTTTTGGTTTTTGTATTTTTAAACTTACAACCTAAATATAGAAAATTTTACTTGAGCCAGCTTAATGTCATATGGGTTAAATATAAACAAGAATAATACTTACGGCGAGTAGGAAATACCTGTTCGCCATTTTTTCATCTTCACAAAAGGATCGGTACAGTATAGTTTTCAAACGACTTAACCATTCGAGGATGCTTGATAACAAAATGTATCGTAGGCGATTTAGCCTTTGACACTAACACCTCTTTTCCCTTGATAATTATTATATCTATATTTTTAAATGTCAGCTTTTCCGAAATCTCAAGCGTACATTCGTCAAGACTTAACGCAAATGCTCTCGTTTGCTCAAGATGAGCCGAGTATATCTCGTGTGTATAACTTAGACCACGAGTCAGAAATAATTCCGGCACAGATAACACAGGCGGTTCATTTTCAAAGTATTCCTCGCTGAACTTAGGGACGATAAGGTCAATGCGTTCACGCATACACATCTGTTGTATTTTTTCACGGCGTTCCCTTGAAAATGTTTTTATACGCTTTGCGGTTTGCTTGTCTATGTTGTTTTCCGAAAGTATTCTATCAAGCAAATCCTCGGACATAGTGAATAGCGGTAAACTGCTGAATATCATTTTTCTGTTGCCTCGAATATCGTATGACTCGGCAAGATATTCAAGAAATTCGACGCTCTTTTCGACTGAGTAAATATCCATCAGTGGGCGAGCCTGTTTAAGCAATGCGGCAGCTCTTGACCGGTAATACTGCACATCTTCTTTTTTGGTGGTAAGATAATAACGACCCTCTTCGTGATGATCGTTGACAGCCTCGCCGACGAGTGCCGCCGCTCCCGACACCTTTATCAAATGATGAAACACACGACTTTCGGGGTTTTTTAAATAATACGGCGAGATCTTTCCCGTCATATAAAGCGGAATATTTCCCTCCAAGCCTATTATCATCTCATTCCACGGGCGATTGACATCGTGAATGAAATCAATGTGCAGCCCCTTTTTTATCATCATAGCAAGACCGAACATATACTTCTTTGAAAAATCTCCGTCCTTAGCCATTTCGGTGATCGGCATATCGCTGTATATGATAACGTCCTCTTTCGACTTCGACAAAACGACAGTTTTCATAAAGTCGATCTCGCTTTCCTTAAATTCCTCTATGCCCGAATACTGCTGCGATTTAGGAATCTGAAACGGAACGGTTGGCAGCTTGATGTCGTCAAAATGTATCACCTTGATGTAGTCGTCAAGATCAAATTCGTCAAGCTTTTGAAGGAAGCTGTCCATTCGTGATGCGGACGACTGATGCTCCGAGAGCATTTTATCGTATTTTGGCAAGATAAAAAATCCGATTATCTGCTGTAATTCATCTTCATTACCCGGTATTCTGTCAACGCAGCCGATTAATTCGGCTGTTTCCCGGATCTGATTCTTTTCAATCGCATATTTAGTAAAATAAGATGAGATGAGCGTTACGATTTTGTCAAGCTTCTTCGGATTCCTTTCACCTCGAAGGATTCGTGACAGATAAGTAGGATCGTAGCCAATCCCTATTGACAGTTCTTTTATCGTAATGCCAAACGTAGACAGCAGTTTTTTTGTGTTTTCGGCAAAAAGTGTTAAATTGTCCGATTCATACGAGCTTATTTCCTGCGACAGCCGTTTCAGTATTTCTTTCTTATCAATTGAAATTTTTTTCTCCTCAGCTATTTTCGCAAGTCCGGAAACCAGCATATTCAGTTTTTCGCTGTTCGCTCTCGGAACTCTAACACCGTTTCTGTATCTGCTTACTACAGATTCGGAAAGACCCGATGCGTTTGAAACATCTCTGTTTGTACAGTCTAGCTGCGTCATAATATCGTTTAGTCTTGATTGAAAATCCATGTTATGCACCTCGGGTATATTATATCATATAGGGCAGAGTAAATCAAGAAATGACACAATTCGGAAAGCGACCACTTTTGGAAAGATACTTGTAAATGTCATTTTATCATGGTATAATAAAATCAATAAATTTTATCTGTTGATCTTTTTTTGTCTATATTTTATCAAAATGTTGTTAAGGCTTATATCAACGGAAGAGAAGCTAATATTTATGAAATCAATGAAAGTTTGCTCTATTTTACTGACAGCGAGATAACTCTTGACCTCACAAACAGCAAAGAACCTAATGATCCGAAAGAACCGACATCTGAGTATACTTACAGCGATCTTGACAACGACGGCAAAATTACATCAGCCGACAGTTTGTTAATTTTAAGAGCTTCGGTCAAATTGGAGAATTTTGATGAGGTTAAGACAAAGCTTGCAGACGTTGACGGAAACTGTAATGTTTCATCAGCAGATGCACTTGAAGTTTTGCGTGCAAGTGTAGGATTGCCTAC
>CADCHW010000043.1:0-806 GCA_902801245.1 uncultured Ruminococcus sp. | reverse complement strand
GAGAGAAATATAAATAATTAGAACGGCAATTTGGAAATGTTATAAATAAAACTTAAGATATTGACAGAATCACTAAGCAGGGGTGATTTAATCCCTGCTTAGTGATATTTTAAAATAATGAATTTTAATTTTACTGTATATTTCTATCCAACTTGTGAATATGGTTATCTTTTTAAACAAAATCAGCTATTTATGAAGGTTGACAAATATTCAAAACTGTTCTGATGTAATTAGAGGTGATGTTATGAAACACATATTTATATTATTGCTCGCAGTGATATTTTCAATTTTGTGTTTTTGGGGTTGTTCTGATAATTCTTTCTTGAACAACTCATCAAAAAATGAAAATAATTCCGACAGATCATCTCCTAAAGAAACATTTTCGGTGAAAGTGTTTGATGAAACCTTTGATGAACCTGTAAAGCTTATTTATCAAAGAAACTACGAGTATTCCGCTGTATATGAATCGAATGACAAGGAAATGATTACTGCTTTGATAGCTGCACTGAATAACATAGAAGTTGTCTACGAATCAGAACTGTTTGTAGATGACTATGATGATATTATAACATTTGTATCGGAGAGCGGAGAAAAATCCACAGTCATATTTGAGTGTAAAAGACTGGTGAAGGACAATAAGCGTTACGAGGTCAACGGATATGACAGAGTAAGTGCTATACTTTCATCACTTGCTGATGAAGAATCCGAATATTAATCTGTAACGTTCGATCTTTAGGGGGGTAAAGTCGATAAAAATGGCTTAACCATCGAAAAAAACTTGAATTTTAACACACCCTAATATGGAT
>CADCHW010000042.1 GCA_902801245.1 uncultured Ruminococcus sp. | reverse complement strand
GAACTTGCTTCTATTAACATTGTAGGTGATGATTTCCATCCAAACTGGAATTACACTATTTCACCTCAATTGACTGAATAATTTATGCACGGTTCCTAACTTCACGAACCCGACCGATAGTTGGTCTAATGAGGTAGTTTTAGACCAACTTTATTTGGTGTAATAACAATCATACCAAAAGCTTTTGGTCGGGGACAGGTATTAACTTTATCTTTCTACGACCGGCAATTCGCTTCGCTGTTGCCTGCTTTAATCTGTTAGGAAAGATATTGTTTTAATGTGTTTTTTATTTTTTTGTTTTCTTTTAAAGTTTGTTCAATTTCGCTGAGGGTAGTTTATTTTTCTTTTATAGTTTGTTCCGTCAGCGAGCAGGGCTCTGCCCCTGCACCCCGCAAGCTTTGAAAAGCTTGACCAAACTTTAACAGGCTTCGCAGTCTTACAACAATGCTTTTAATCTCTTATCAACTTCAACAAGGAATGTTTCCGTATCAACTTTCTGAATATTATCAAGCTTTGAAAGAAGTGCAAGGTCGCCTGTCATAACACCCTCTTCAATAGTCTGAATTGTAGCCTTTTCAAGCTTATCCGCAAAATCGGAAAGTTCGGGAGTTCCGTCAAGTTCTCCTCTTTTCCTGAGAGCACCTGTCCAAGCGTAAAGAGTAGCAACGGAGTTAGTCGAGGTTGTTTCACCCTTAAGGTACTTGTAGTAATGTCTTTGAACTGTGCCGTGAGCTGCTTCGTACTCATAAACACCGTCGGGAGATACAAGCACGGAAGTCATCATAGCAAGCGAACCGAATGCAGTTGCAATCATATCGGACATAACGTCGCCGTCATAGTTCTTGCAAGCCCAGATATATCCGCCGTCGGAACGGATTACACGAGCAACAGCATCGTCAATCAAGGTATAGAAATAGGAAATACCTGCTTCGGCAAACTTATCCTTGTATTCGTTCTCGAAAATCTCATTGAATACATCTTTGAAACGGTGGTCGTACTTTTTAGAGATAGTATCCTTTGTAGCGAACCAGATATCCTGCTTAAGGTCGAGAGCATAGTTAAAACAAGAACGAGCAAAACTTCCGATACTCTTATCAATGTTGTGAATACCCTGAATGATACCGTCTGTCTTGAAGTCGTGGATAAGCGAACGCTCCTCTGTGCCGTCAGCCTTAGTAACGCAAAGTTCTGCCTTGCTGCCTGCGTCAACTGTCATCTCGGTGTTCTTGTAAACATCGCCGTAAGCGTGACGGGCAATTGTGATAGGCTTCGTCCATGTAGGAATGTACGGAGTGATACCCTTTACAAGGATAGGACTTCTGAACACTGTACCGTCAAGAGCAGCACGGATAGTACCGTTCGGGGACTTCCACATCTCTTTGAGGTTGTACTCCTTAACTCTCTCTGCGTTCGGTGTGATTGTAGCACACTTAACAGCAACACCGTACTTTTTTGTAGCCTCGGCACTGTCGATAGTAACTTGGTCGTTAGTTTCGTTTCTGTGAACAAGACCCAAATCGTAGTACTCTGTTTTAAGGTCGATGTAAGGTGTAAGGAGGATATCCTTAATCATCTTCCAGATTACTCTTGTCATCTCGTCGCCGTCCATCTCAACGATAGGTGTCTTCATTTGAATTTTATCAGCCATAATAATAATGCTCCTTTTTTTAACACGTTTTTTTAACACGTTTTTTTAACACGTGAAGATAGTTCATTTATGCCTTAACTTCACGTACCCGACCGATAGGGAATTTAGTCGGAACTTTTTTAACACGTGAAGATAATCTTTATAATTCTAACTTCACGAACCCGACCAATAAAAATTTTAGTCGGAACTTTTTTAACACGTGAAGATAATCTTTATAATTCTAACTTCACGAACCCGACCAATAAAAATTTTAGTCGGAAAATTTATATTAAAACAGATTTGAGCAACATAAAAAATATACACTCAACTATTTTTAATATCATAAACCAATCTTTTAAAATTGCAAACCGTAAGGTTTGCCAAACCTCAATTATTCATTCTTCTTTATTCTTCATTCTTTATTCTTTAATACGACTAAAGGCAAAGCTATCCCCTCGTGTTTCGGAAAGACATCTTTGCCCTCAGCCTATATTTATTTAATAGAATTAAGAATTTTCTCTTGTGTAGTCAAGCAAACCGCCTGCAATAATAATTGCCTTAGTTCTGTCGGTAAGCTCGCAGTCAACAGGGATATCAACACCCTTTGTAACATCGGTAACTACAATAGGCTCGTCCTTTTCAAGTTTAGCCTTAACGTCCTTGATAACAAGCTCGTCACCCTGAGCAATCTTGTCGTAGTCATCGGGGTTTACGAATGTCAAAGGAAGAATACCTGCATTGATAAGGTTACTCTTGTGGATTCTTGCGAAGCTCTTAACAAGAACTGCCTTTACACCAAGGTAAAGCGGAGCAAGAGCCGCATGCTCACGTGAAGAACCCTGACCGTAGTTAGCACCGCCGACAATAATCGACTTGCCGAGTGCCAATGCTCTCTGCGGAAACTCCTTGTCGCAAACTGTGAAACAGTGCTGTGAAATAGCCGGAATGTTTGAACGGAGCGGAAGAATTTTCGCACCTGCCGGCATAATGTGGTCAGTTGTGATGTTGTCGCCAACCTTTAAAGCACATGAAGCCTCGATTGTTTCGTCAAGCGGAGAAGTCTGCGGGAAAGGCTTTATGTTCGGACCTCTGAGAACCTCGACTGTATCCATTTTATCCTCTTCAATCGGAGGAACAACCATATTGTCGTTAATAAGGAACTGCTCGGGAAGCTTGATTTCAACTGCGTCACCGAGAGTGCGTGGGTCTGTGAACACACCCGTCAAAGCGGAAGCCGCTGCTGTTTCGGGACTTACAAGGTAAATCTGACCGTCAGCCGTACCGGAACGACCCTCGAAGTTTCTGTTGAATGTTCTGAGGGAAATACCTGCCGAGTTAGGCGACTGACCCATACCGATACACGGACCGCATGCACATTCGAGAATTCTCGCACCTGCTGCAATCAAGTCACCCAAAGCACCGTTGAGAGCAAGCATATTGTAAACCTGCTTTGAACCCGGAGCAATTGCAAGCGAAACACTCGGACATACAGTCTTGCCTTTAAGTATAGCAGCAACTCTCATAAGGTCGAGATAGCTGGAGTTTGTACATGAACCGATACATACCTGGTCAATCTTCTGCGGTCCTATTTCCTCGATAGTTTTAACGTTGTCGGGGCTGTGCGGACATGCTGCCATAGGAGCAAGCTTGGAAAGGTTGATGTCGATAATTTCGTCATATTCTGCGTCTTCATCGGATTTGAGTTCAGTCCAGTCCTCTTCTCTGCCCTGTGCTTTAAGGAAGTCTTTTGTAACCTCGTCCGACGGGAAGATTGAAGTTGTAGCACCAAGCTCCGCACCCATATTTGTGATTGTTGCACGCTCGGGAACTGTCAAAGTTTTTACGCCCTCGCCTGCGTACTCGATAATTTTTCCTACGCCGCCCTTTACGGACATAATTCTGAGAACTTCGAGAATAACGTCCTTAGCGGAAACCCACGGAGAAAGCTTGCCTGTAAGGTTTACTTTCACCATTTTCGGCATTGTGATGTAATATGCACCGCCGCCCATAGCAACAGCAACGTCAAGACCGCCTGCACCCATAGCAAGCATACCTATACCGCCGCCTGTGGGAGTATGGCTGTCTGAGCCGATGAGCGTCTTGCCGGGAATACCGAATCTTTCAAGATGAACCTGGTGGCAAATACCATTACCGGGACGTGAAAAATAAATACCGTGTTTCTTTGCGACTGTCTGAATAAAACGGTGGTCATCTGCATTTTCAAAGCCTGTCTGCAAAGTGTTGTGGTCGATATAAGCGACGCTTTTCTCTGTCTTAACTCTCGGAATACCGATAGCCTCAAACTCAAGATAAGCCATAGTACCCGTAGCGTCCTGAGTAAGCGTCTGGTCGATTCTGAGACCTATATCACTTCCGACCGTCATTTCACCGCTCAGAAGATGATTTTTTATAATCTTTTGTGCGATTGTGTAACCCATAATGGATTCCTCCTTGATTCATTTTATATAACACATTTATTATAACAAAAAGTCCGTCATTAATCAAACAACAATTTGTTAATTTTTTTAAAATAAACAAGAATTGTTATTTAATCGACCTCATTACTTGTTGTTACAATTATATTATACAAAATTTTCGGGCAATTGTAAACAGTATGACGAAAATTATAGGAAAAATTTTTGCGGACAACGTCCGCAAGAAACACGTGAAGACAGTTCTTTTGTAAAATCACTTTATGTACCCAACCAAGAATATTTTGTATGGTTGTTATTGCAAGAATAAGGTTGGTCAAAAACTCCCGACTAAAACAAACTGTCGGTCGGGTAATAAAAGTTACGAATTAAAACAACTATCTTCACGTGTTAAAAACGCTTCTGCTGTGAAAAGATATCCCTCTCCCTCTTCTGTACAGTTAAAGCTTACCTCGCCGCCGTACTTCTCAACGGCTCTCCTGACATTTGCAATACCGAAACCGTGATTCGCCTTATCCAATTTATCCGTATGAGAAGTATTTACAAATACATCGCTCGGATTTAATACTGTAATTAAAATGAAATGACGGTTCTTTTTAAAAGAAATATCGATTTTCCGCATATCTTCATTTAGAATTTCCGTTGCTTCGATTGCGTTGTCAAGCAGATTTGAAAGTATTGTACAAACATCTATCGGGGCGAAATAGTCCGTGTCGAGAGTTCCCGAAACAGTGAGCGTTATTCCCTTTTTTTCGGCTTTTGAAAACTTGTCGTTAATAATAGCGTCTGCAATGTCGTTTCCGACATGAATGCTTTTATCCGATTCGTTGAGCATATCGGTGATTCCCGAAATATATTCTTCCAATTCTTCGTACTTACCTTTTTTGCAAAGCTCCTTAATGCAAATCATATGGTTTTTCATATCGTGCTTTATTCGGCGGATTTCAGTATCCGACTTTTGACGGCTGTCGTAATATTTTTTCTGTGCGTTCAGATAATTCTCGTTTATCTTGCTTATTCGGCTGTAAAATTTTGACTCCGAGCTTTTAGCCGAAAGCACTACCGCCGCCGATATACCTATATATCCCAGCATAATCGTTTGATATCTTCCGTAATTGTTTTCATTATAATAAATATTAAACATAAACTGGCTTGACAAATAAGCCGCAAGCATAAGGGCAAGCATATTCCAGACCGACATTTGCTCTTCCGATTTTCCTTTACCTATAAAAGATAAAAACATTATATAAACCAAAGCGGCAACGTATCCAATCATATTACACAAAATTCCGATATAAAAGTTATCGGAAGTTAAAGCAGTTATATTATCCATACCGAACAAATTATCTGCGAGAGTACTTACTGTGCTTGCACCGTAACACACCGAAGCCGAAAAAATTGTTGCCGTTAATGAAACCAACAGCGACTTCAAGCTTTTGTCCGTAAAAAAAAGCCATATAATTAAAATATACATTATAACCGTAAGTTCAATTATAACTCCGTATCCTGTTTGAAGCGAAACAAAAACAACAGCAATATGCACTAACGCAAAGAAAACACTGGAAACGGTATATTTCTTTATGGGATATCTGAAAATTCGGTCTATCGTTTTACACGCACCCAAGAATATAGTAAAACCCGAAATATATTCGACAAGCAAAATACCTATGTAAAATACACCTTTCATAAATCACCTCGCACTGTGCTTTATATAGTCAAGCATACTTTTTTTAAAAGCCGCCGCACAGCTTTTGCTTACGGGGATAATTTCGCCGTTGTCCATATTTACTTCTTTATCTGTATATCCGCAGACGTGAGAGAGATTGACAACCGAACAGCGGTGTATCTTCACGAAAACAGGCATTGCGTCATTGAGCATATTTAATGCGGCAGACAGCTTCATACGGACTGTGTAACGGTTGTCGGAAGTAACAAATATCACCGTATTATTATTTGATTCGGCATAAACAATGTCCTCGGGTTTAACGACATACTCCTGCATACTTGATTTAAGAATTACTTTGGTTTTATCAACGTCTTTAGGCAGGAAACGGAATGCGTTCACCTCATAGCCGTCCATTGCTCTTTCGGTGTGAGAGGTCAGGAATACAATCGGCACGTCCGACGAAATTTTTCTTATACGTTCGGCTGTCTGCATACCGTCAAGTCCGGGCATTTCTATATCAAGGAAAACAGCGTCGAATTTTTTTCCGCTGCTGTAAGCGTTTAAAATTTCATTGCCGTTTGAAAATTGTGTGCAAATTATATCAAGGCTGTTGTAATGTTCATCTATTAATTCGCAGATTCTGTCACGGAAAATTTTTTCATCATCGACAACAGCAAATTTCATATTATCACCGACTTTATTTTTATAGTTTATTTGAAATTTTTAGGGAAAGGCTTTCGCCTCTCCCTTTTATAATTCTATTCACAAAGCTGTCGAAATAATAAATTAACTTAATAATAAATCAACCTATTGTCTATCGTTGTGTAAAATCTAAATTAATCTTTCTTAGACCGGCAATTCGCTACGCTGTTGCCTGTTTTGGTTTGTGCGGATAGACACATTTTTTTATATGCTTTTATTTTTTATTTTCTAAGCATAGTTTATTTGTTTCGCTGAGGGCAGTTTATTTTCTACGCTAATTTGTTTCGTCAGCGAGCGGGGCTCTGCCCCTGCACCCCGCAAGCTTTGAAAAGCTTGACCAAACTTTAACAAGCTTCGCTCCGCCGAAAGTCAATTTAAAAATCCTCGTCTTCGTCCCAAAATTCGTCCTCATCGGGATACTGTTCGGGGGACTCTCCGACAACCTTTATAATCTGATTTTCAACGTTCGGCTCATTAAATTTTCTGAGTACCTTACACTGGAAAACCCACTCATCTCCAAAGTCAAAAACATACTTAAACTGGTCGCCCACAAACAAATTCAACTCTTCAAGAGTAACATCGGAGGTTGTATCTCCCGGTTCATCGGCACGTTCATCGTAATACCGATTACTCCAGCTCCAAAGTTTATTATCCATAAAGAAAACATGAAGGTGGTCGTCGTCGAAATCAAAGGCATCGATTATAGCTGAATGCAAATCGAAAAGAGTACTGTCGCCCGACATCTTAATATGACGGTAACAGCCTTTATATACGGAAACACTTATCACATAAGCCGTATCCGCTCCGTCATTCTTTGGCTTTTTGCGTTTGCTGTCAAGGCTTATAACGTTATCCGGCAGATTCTTTTTGCGGTTGTTATGCTCTTCCACGTCTTCTATTGCATTCATTGTTTTATCGGAAAGACCAAGACCGCCCATAAAATCAATAAACTCTTCTTTACTCATCTTTCCTTGACCAACGCCGAGCAGACCGTTTAAAAGTTCGTTCATCTGTTCAAGCTGTTCCTCTGTCATTGAATTCTCGAAATCATCGTCTTCGGAAAGACCCTCTTCCATTTTCAGCTGGTACTCTTCCATTGCTTCGGAGGGTTCATAGGAATATTCAACCTTAATCCCCAGCTTCTCACCGAAAGGCTTGAAAAATTCATAAGTCTGTTTATTAACGGCTGTAATTTCGGTTGGGCATATTTCAAACTTCGCAAGTGCATTAATGAAACAATCCAGAAGCTTATCGGGATTATCCTCGTAAAACAAAACAGGCTCAACGGGAAGCATAAAGAAAGACTTTGCATTAATCGCATACAGCATCACAGGAAAGCCTGCGACATCGCTGTCTTCGTTCTCGGTGAAAGGTTCTGTTCTCCTTACAATCTCACACTCCAAATCAATCTTGTTCTCAAACGTTTTAAGTCTTGTAAAGGCAAGCTCATTTTCACATTTCGGCACGGGATATTTCGGGGCTTTGATTTTCGGAAAATCCGTCTTGCTGATTTTATAGCTGTCATCGTTTCTTTCAAGCATAATTATCTTTTTAGTACGCTTGCTCACTTTTTTCAAACCTATTTTTTCCTTGCTGTCGCCGTTATCAAGAAGTTTTGCAATTTCCAAAGCTGCCAAAAGTGCTTCCTGCAAATCCTCAGCGTCACTTTCGGATTTGATTTTTCCCGGAATTCGGTACGGTGCATATTTCCAAAAGAAAGGAAAAGCATTTTTTCCTGAAATTTTTATCCTATGCTTTTTGGCATATTTTTTCACAATATCAGCTTCTTCACTGCCAATATCTTGTTTATCCTCGAATGAACACTGCAAACAATTCTGAATAAACATAAATTCATACTGTTCAAATCTTGAGAAAAATATCGGAGTTTCAAACATCATTTTCAGCAATCCCTGAACAGCGTCCTCACCGACATATACAGAAAGCATATATACTTCCCCTACCTCACCGGTGATTGTAATATATCCTATTCTTCCGTCGGAAAGCTTAACCGCAAATATTTCGGATTCATGCACTTGATTCCAAAGATTGGTTTTTTTGAAATCAAATGCAAGTTTATATAATTTATCATAATCCATAAAAAAACAACCTCCTGCTAAAAATATTGTAGCACAAATTAAGACAAATTTCAATAGAATTTAAATAATTTTTTGTAAAAAAAGAACGCTGACCTTTACTGTAAAAAGTAAAGGTCGGCGTTCCTAAAATACCCATAAAATCAAAATTGCGAAATAATTACTCACCGAAATATCTCTTAAGCAAGCCTGCAAAACCTGCACCGTGTCTTGCTTCGTCCTTTGCCATTTCGTGAACTGTATCGTGAATAGCATCGTAACCCAAAGCCTTAGCTCTCTTTGCAAGCTCGAACTTGCCTGCACAAGCACCTGCCTCGGCATCTGCACGAGCCTGAAGATTTTTCTTTGTAGACGGTGAAACCACCTCACCGAGAAGCTCGGCAAACTTTGCGGCATGCTCTGCCTCTTCAAAAGCGTACTTTGTAAATGCAGCGGCAACCTCGGGATAACCCTCTCTGTCGGCAGCTCTTGCCATAGCAAGGTACATACCTACTTCGCTGCACTCGCCGTTAAAGTT
Source organism: uncultured Ruminococcus sp. (assembly GCA_902801245.1). GTDB lineage: Bacteria > Bacillota > Clostridia > Oscillospirales > Acutalibacteraceae > RUG592. Next base: position 16,568 of record CADCHW010000042.1, on the reverse strand, counting down.
GTTTACGAGGTCCTGATAAACGTCCGGCTCGACCTTATCCTTACCGCCCTCGCCGATGATGTGAACTGTAGCGTAGGAAGCTTCCTCCTCTACACGGTTGAATTTTGCAGCGGGAGCTTTGCAGATAGGACAGACCTCGGGAGCAGCATCGCCCTCATACACATAACCGCAAACCGAACAAACAAACTTAGCCATAATAAAAATTCCTCCTTTTTTTATCACGTGAAGTTAGATTTTTTATCACGTGAAGTCAGATATTGATAATATCAAATTCATGAACCCGACCGGAAATTTATTTTAAATATCAACTTAAGGTTGGGTATATCAAGTGATAAAAATTCGTTTCACGTGTTTTAAAAAACATTATGAACCCACAACTAAAAACTAATTATAATCATTATACTCGAAAGCGTTAAGATTTAGCGACAATATTTTGGTTCTCGATTTATCAAAGTCGCCCCTCATAGGGGAGATGTCCGCAGGACAGAGGGGTTTACTTGAATTTGCTAAATCTTTTAGATTTTGAGTATACCTTTCGGTCGGGTACATAAAGTTATTTTTTGTAAAAAGTCGCTTCACGTATTAAAAAAACACTTGTCGCAAATGCCGTAATATATAAGACTGAAAGAATTGATTTCCTTTACACCGTCGATTCGGAGATTATCCGCAATATTCGATATTTCATTTTGAAAAAAGACATCTATAACTCTGCCGCACTTGCTGCAAACAAAATGTGAATGCGGCGACATCAAGGCATCGTACCGCTCTCTTCCGTCCACAACGGCAACGGATTTTACAGTGCCGTTTTCTTCAAGAAGCTTTAAGTTTCTGTACACCGTGCCAAGACTTAAATCGGGATACTCCGACTTCAAAGAATTATATATCCACTCGGCGGACGGGTGTTCTTTTGTGGATAAAAGTAACTCATAGATAGCTTGTCTTTTTCTTGAATAGTTCTGCGTTCTCATAATAATTATTCTCCGTTTGCGTTTTTGATAATAAAAAACAGTCTGTAAAATGATTACTGTTTACAACAAATAAGAAATCAATAATTATTATCTTTCTTGTTATTATACAACATATTAGGAGATTTGTAAAGAGGAATTTCATTTAATTTTAAAATTTTATTTTTTATGATTGAAAGGTTTTAAGCTTTAAGCACAGCAACCAAACCAAACAAAACACCCAACGAAAGATAATATTTCTTCGTCGGGTGTATTTCTATTTAAATACTAATTCAAAAATTAAATTCTTGCCACACCTGTATCCTTAGCGGCTTTAATAACCGCATCGGCAACAGTTCTTGCAATACGCTCGTCAAATGCAGCCGGGAGTATGTATTCGGGAGAAAGCTCCTCGTCCGAAACAAGGCTTGCAATAGCGATTGACGCAGCCATTTTCATTTCCTCGTTAATGGTAGATGCACGGCAATCGAGTGCACCTCTGAAAATTCCCGGGAATGCAATAACATTGTTAATCTGATTCGGGAAATCGGAACGTCCCGTGCCTACAACCGCTGCACCTGCGGCGATAGCCTTATCGGGCATAATCTCCGGAACAGGATTCGACATTGCGAACACAATAGCATTCGGGTTCATAGTCTTGACCATTTCTTCGCTGAGAACGTTCGGAGATGAAACACCCAAGAACATATCCGCACCCTTTACGGCATCTTCAAGCGAGCCTGCAAGCTTATCCTTGTTTGTAATTTGGGCAATCTGTTCCTTAACGGGGTTAAGTTTCTCTCTGCCCTCGTAAATGATACCCGTGCGGTCAACCATCATAACCTTAGACGCATCTGCACCCATATTGATGAGGTGCTTTGTAATTGCAACGCCTGCCGCACCCGCACCGTTTACAACGATTTTGATATCTCCGATATTCTTCTTGACAATTTTTAGTGCGTTGATAAGAGCCGCACCAACAACAACGGCTGTACCGTGCTGGTCATCGTGGAAAATCGGAATGTCGCATTTAGCCTTAAGCTTCTCCTCAATTTCAAAACATCTCGGAGCGGCAATGTCTTCAAGGTTTATACCGCCGAAGCTGCCCGAAATCATATAAACCGTGTTGACAATCTCGTCAACGTCCTTTGACTTAATACAAATCGGAAATGCGTCAACATCGCCGAAAGCTTTAAAAAGGGCACATTTACCCTCCATTACGGGCATACCTGCTTCGGGACCTATATCCCCCAGACCGAGAACAGCCGTGCCGTCTGTAACAACGGCTACGAGATTGTGTCTTCTTGTAAGCTCGTAACTCTTATCGATATCTTTCTGAATTTCAAGGCACGGTTGAGCAACACCGGGAGTATACGCAGTCGAAAGACCGTGTTTATCGCTTACGTCGCAGCGTGCTACAACTTCAATCTTGCCTTTCCAATCGTAATGGAGCTTTAAAGATTCTTCTTTTATATCCATACCAAATTCTCCTTATTTTTCAAAACATTAACTCTTTTTATTATAGCACGGAATTAAAGCTTTAGCAAGACTTTTTTTATACTGCGAACAACAGCGGACAACGGCGGACAACGGCCGCAGGAAACACGTGAAGAAATTAGTTTCTTCTTTATTCTTTATTCTTTATTATTTACTTCCGGTCGGGTAATAAAAGCTATGAATAAAACAAAATATCTTCACGTGTTTAAGATACTTTACCAAGATATTTTTCTGTATACTCTGTTTGTTCAAAAGTGAAAACTCCGTCTTTGTCCTTTCTTATCAGTAACACAAGCGGAGCAGGCGTTTCATCAAGTAAACCTTTCATACCTTTTTTCGGGTCGTGAAACTGTAAAACCAATACATCTTTTCCCCAACTTTGAGATAGTTTTTTCGCTTTTTCAAAATCAAATTCATTATCATCACAATATTCTTTAATTTGTTTTGACCAATCATCAAAAAGTTTACACATAGTATTTACACCCACCTAACTATATTATAACATTGTTTTCGTATTTTGCAACAGATTTTTCAAAGGAGAAATTGAGTATTAAATTTTGTAATATTTTAAGCTTCGTTCATTATAATACGTAATTATAACAGTCAAAAGTCTTACGTTAAAAACTATCGCACATAGCCAACTATTAACAGAAATACCAAACTTACCTCTATCACAATTACGCATTACGAATTATGCATTACGCATTAAAAATCCCTCGGTAAATGTGTGGAAAACCGAGGGATTTTTCAAAGGAGAAATGGGTATTAATTTTTCTTCGACCGGCAATTCGCTATGCTCTTGCCTGTTTTGGTTTTATATGTTTTTTATTTTTTGTGTTTTCTTTGAAAAGTTCGTTTAGTTTCGCTGAGGGTAGTTTATTTTTCTACACTAATTTGTTTCGTCAGCGACAAGGGCTCTGCCCTTGACCCGCAAGCCTTTGTAAAGGCTTGAGCGAAACTTTAAATGGTGAAGCTTTATTCTTCTACCCTCATTCTTTCAACAACGGTACTCTTCTGTATCTGCTTAAAGCAAATCAGCGGAAGAACCGAGGAAATCACAAGCATTATCGGAATGCAAATAAGAATCGGCAAAACCGTAAAATGCCAAGAATAGAAGAAAAGAAGTGTGTTTCCGAGAGTGCGGATAACAAAAACATCGATAAGTCCGCCGAGTATAACCGAAACTATTCCCGACATCACGGTATAATAGCCGCCCTCCAGAATTAACATCTGCTTTTGCTGTTTTACGGTCATACCGACAGCTTCAAGCATTGCAAGTTCTTTTCGTCTTGTTATAATTGATGTAAAGATTGTATTTGCGAAATTAAGTATACCTATAATCAAAAGTATAAACACGATTACTCCGCCGACAACGTTAAATACATTTATAAATCCTTTAAATTCCTCAATTATTTTATCTCTTGAAGTATATGCCAAATCATTGTTTACCGTTTTGCAGTACGTGTCAAGCCAAGCTTCAACCTCTTCGGCTTTACCCTCCTTGACATTGAAAACCGTTGTCATAGGCTGACGTTTACCGTACAATCCGAGGAATTCTTTTTCGGGAAGAATATAGTTAAAATTATATATGGTACTGTAATGAGGACTTGCCGCACTGGGAATTTCCGCAACTGCCATAACAGTATAATCCTTGCCCTTGCCGTTTTCGTTGATAACCGTTATTGTTTCTCCCGGCTGAAAATATTCAGCGGTCATTTCTGTATCGTGATTTCTGTAACAGCTTGTAATTACATATTTGCCCGTTTTGAATTTATTCCAGTCAAGCTCACCGCTTACAACTTCAAGATTATCGAAAACAAGCTCTCCTATACCGAACGACATACCATTGAAAGTTTCTCTCGACATATCGGCGAACTGTGATTCGCTCAAACCGCTTGTTTCAATCATATATTTTACACCGGGGTCTGATTTGAAAGTATTGCTTGAAAGAACTCTGTCCTTGATTTTCTTCCAGTCACCGTTTGTAAACGTTGGTATATAATCCAAAGCGTATACGTTTGAACTGCTTTCAACACCGTCCTGTTTTTTAAGCTCTTTAAGGAAATCATCTGTAACACTGTCGAGATTTACATTTTGTGTAATGCCTGCATTCATAATGGTATAATCCGTTACGGTGTAATCGGTGACAGCCATATCCGAAACATATTTTTCAATGTCAAATCCGTTCAGCATTCCCGAAATACTGTTCAGGAACACCATTCCCAATGAAAGGGATAATATAACAACTACTACTCTTTTTCTGCTTCTCTTTATGTTGCTGTGTGCAATCGACAATGGTGTGACTTTAGCCGTTTTCTTTACGGTCTTTTTTCTGTTGACATTACTGCCCTCGGTCGTTCTGAGTGCCTCGATAGGAGTAACAGCCGCTGCCATTTGACAAGGTTTTGTACAGCTTATTCTTACCGTGAGCCACGAGAAAACCACCGAACCTATAAAAACAATCGGTGACAAGACAACTTTATTATCAATCGATTCGGAAAAGGCAGCGGCACTCATCACAACGGGAACAAGAAATTTACCTGTTGCCGCACCAATCAAAAGACCTATCGGAATACCTATTACCGACAGCATATCCGCCTGAATCTTTACGATTTTTTTCAGCTGCTTTCCTGTAGTTCCGACTGTTTTTAAAAGACCGTAATGTCTGACCTCCGAATATACGTTGATATAGAAAATATTGTAAATAATCATATATCCCGAAAAGAAAGCCACAAGAATTATAACAGCAATCAAGCCTATAGTCGTCGGGTCAAAGTTTGAACCCATATAAGCCATACTTGCGTCGATATCGGTTGAATACGGAAAGTCACATCTTTCGTAAAGCTTCTTTACTTTCTGCTTTATAAATAGACTGTTGTTGAAATTAAAGCTTGCACTAATTCTGCCCGAGAAGTCATCAAGCGACGCAGCACCTCCGCTCAGAATTGATTCCGTAGGAGTGGGGGCGTTCTCCTCCTGAAAGGCTTTCGACACGGCAACGGGATTTGAACTTGAAATAGGGTCGCCTTTATAATAACCCGAAAGAATGAACTCGTGCTTAATGACCTTGTCCGTGCCGACTGTAATTTCAAGCGGAACTTTCTCGCCGATTTTACAGCTAACTCCGAGCATATCAAGCACTATGTCGCTCATTACAACCTCGTCTTTTTCCTCGGGAAGATGTCCGACATCGGGGTAACAAAAGCACATTTTTGCTTTAAGCTCTTCAAAGTAAGCAACCTCTGCATAGGTTGCCTTAACTTCCTCGTTTGAAAGCATTCCGACATAAATACTGTAGGAAATTTCTTTCAGCTCCTTGTCGTTTTTTAGGATATCGTACTCCGCCTGTGTAAGATTAGATAAGCTTGAATGGGCACTCTCGCCGACTTGCCGCATTGTTTCTTCCTGTATCTTTGAAACAAGGCTTCCGCCCACGGTGAAAAAAGACGTAAACATAACCGTAGTCAAAACTATTGCCATAACAGCCACAAGTGATTTACCCTTTGAAGCAAGCAGCGAACGTTTTGCAAGCATAGAAATAATTTTCCTGTTATTCACACGTCCCATACTCACTCACCGCCCTTTACGATTTTGCCGTCCTCAATTCTGATAATACGGTCGGCGGTCTGGGCGATTTCCTCGTTATGGGTAATCATAACGATAGTCTGGGAGAATTCCTCCGAGCATACTTTCATAAGCGAAAGTACATCTTGACTTGTCTTTGAATCAAGGTTTCCTGTAGGTTCGTCCGCAAGCATAATCGCAGGCTTTGAAGCCAATGCTCTTGCTATTGCCACTCTCTGCTGCTGACCTCCCGAAAGCTGACTGGGAAGACTGTTCTTTTTCTTGTCAAGGCTAAGGAGATTGATAATTTTCGTAATGAAAGAATCGTCAACCTTGTTTCCGTCAAGCTGAATGGGAAGCACGATATTTTCGTAAACATTCAAAGTCGGCACAAGGTTAAAGCTTTGAAACACAAATCCGATTTTGCGTCTTCTGAAAATACAAAGCTCGTCCTCTTTCAGTTCTCCGATATTTTTGCCGTCGATAATGACGTTACCCGAGGTAGGTCTGTCAAGACCTCCGAGCATATGAAGAAGAGTAGATTTTCCGCTGCCGCTTGTGCCGACAATTGCGACAAACTCTCCTCTTTCGACCTCTAACGATAAATCGTCCAAAGCTCTTACCTGTGTTTCGTATTCACCGTAAAATTTCTTTAAGTTTTCTGCAACCAAAATTGCCATATCCATAGTCCCCCTTTTTTAATACGGCGGACAACGTCCGCATGATATAGGTGAAGACAATCTTTATTAACCTTACTTCACGTACCCGACCGAAAGTATTTTTGAATTAGGAATTAGTTTCTTCTTTATTCTTTATTATTTACTTCCGGTCGGGTAATAAAAGCTGCGAATAAAACAAACTATCTTCACGTGTTAAAATTATAACAGGAAATTCTTTCATAAAACTTTCCGAAATCTTACGGTTTTGAAAGATTTCGATTTTATTTTACAGTCCCCCGATATTTTTTCTGCATATTGCATTCCTTATAATATACTTGAAAGCGTTAAGATTTAGCACTTTTCTTTCTACGTCCGGCAATTCGCTGCGCTCTTGCCTGTTTTGATTTTTACCGAAAGGTATTATTTTAAGGGTTGCTTTGATTTATAGTTTATTCGATTTCGCTGAGGGTAGTTTATTTTCTACGATAATTTGTTGCGTCAGCGACAAGGGCTCTGCCCTTGACCCGCAAGCCTTTGTAAAGGCTTGAGCGAAACTTTAACATGCTAAATCTTTTAGATTCTGAGTATAAAAGACTGCTGCAAACAATTAAAATTCACAGCAGTCTTTTATTATTGTAAACAGAAAATTTCAATTCTTCAAAAATACTGAAAATACCGACCCTTTCCCTTTCTCCGATTTAACCTTTATATATCCGTTCTCACGCTTAACAATCTCCCTCGACAGAAAAAGTCCTATTCCCACTCCGTCTTCGTTATGCACGTCAACACTCCGATAGAACCTGCCGAATATTTTCGGGATTTCATCTTCCGAAATTCCTATCCCCTCATCTGCAATGAGTATTTCCGAATACATTTCATACACTTCGAGAGTAACCGAAATACAGCTTCCCTCCCGAGAATATTTCACGGCATTATCTATAATGTTTTCAACGGCTTCCTTAGTCCATTTCATATCAAAGAAAGCACTTGCCGATTTATCGATATCATACAACAGAGTTATATTTTTAACATCGGCTTTAGGCTTAACAGATGTAACCGCACAGCTTACCAGTTCATATATATTATTCTCTGTAGGGATAACATCTACAATATTACTTTCCAGCCTTGATAATTTAGTAAGAGAATCTATGAGAAAATCAAGCTTTTCATTCTGCCTGATAATCTCCTCGGCAAGCTTTACTCCGAACTCATCTCCCGTTTCGGTTAAATGCTCGCACAACAAACCCGAATACATAACTATATTGGTCATAGGTGTTTTTGTCTGATGAGATATATCGGAAATAAGTCCCTTTAAATTTTCCCTCTCCCTGTCAAGATTAGCCTTTGAAAGACTTGACTGTTCAAGGTACTGCTTCCATTTTGCTTCAAGCCGTGAAAGCTTCGATTCATCATAGCTTTTTTCTGTGAATGTTCCGGCAATTCCCTCATCAAGCATATCATTTAAGCGTTCCAGTGTTTTGTTGTAAAACATATTATTTTACCTCTGCTTCTTTTTCCAAACATACCCCTGACCGTAAACCGTTTGAATATAACTCACACCGCCCTCACCGTCGCCGATTTTGCTGCGAAGTCTTTTCACGGTTACGGAAAGGGCGTTTTCGTCCACAAAGTCGCTGTCGTTGCCCCATATTCTGTCGAAAAGCAAATCACGTGTCAAAAGCTGTCCACGGTTATTGACAAGTATTCTCAAAAGCTTTTGTTCCGTCGGACTTAAAATGAACTTAGTACCCGATTTTTCAAACTCGCTGTTTTCAAAATCAAAACTGAACGAATCAATAATGAATTCCTTTTTCTTCTCAGATTTATCTCTTCTCAAAATCGCCGAAACTCTCGCACGAAGTACGGCAAGGCTGAACGGCTTTGTCACGTAGTCATCTGCACCAAGCTCAAAACCCATAACCTCGTTTATCTCCAAATCGTTAGCTGTGAGAATAAGTACAGGCACTTCCGACCTGCTTCTCACCCATTTCAGATAATCGTAACCGCTGCCGTCGGGGAGATTTATATCAAGGATAATCATATTGATTTTATAATTTTCAAAAGCGATTTTTGCTTCTTTAATGCTTTCCGATTTGACAAAATAAATATTATTACTGCCGAGTGTCATTTCAATACCGTTGCTGAGAGATTTGTCGTCCTCGACTATTTGTATTCTTTTCATAATCCATATCTCCGTAAAAACCGATTTTAATGAAACTTTATCATATAATTTGACTAAAGTCAATGAGTGTAATGAAATTTTGACATAATCTTGACCTTTCCTGCGGCAACGCCTGTTAAAGTTTGGTCAAGCTTTTTAAAGCTTGCGGGCGACGGAACACCCCAAGAAGCCGAGCCGTAGGCGACAGCTGATTGGGAGGTGTTCCTAGTGGTCTTGCACCATCAGGGGCAGAGCCCCGCTCGCTGACGGAACAAATTATCGTAGAAAAATACACTACCCTCAGCGAAACGAAATAAACTATGCTTAGAGAAAAAAAATAAAAGCACATACAAAAAACGTGTCTATCTGCACAAACCAAAACAGGCAACAGCGAAGCGAATTGCCGGTCGAAGAAAGAGAGCTTACGATTTTTAACCATACAAACCCTCTCTGCCGCCCGAAAAATTTCCGACCATCAACCCCTCAATAATTATGAATTATATTACAGCCACTTTTTTATTTTAAAATATATCAATCCCGAAATAACCACAACTCCGCTTATAATAACCATAGCCGGATAAGCGTATCTCATATCAAGTTCGGGCATATATCTGAAATTCATTCCGTACCAACCTGTCAAAACAGTAATCGGCGTGAATATAGTCGTAACAACCGTGAGAACCGTCATAATTCTATTCTGTTTTATTTCAAGCTGTGCTTTGTACAGGTCGTGAATTTGCATTGTATAGTCACGAAGAGATGATGATAAATCCCTGAATCTGTCAAGCCTGTTCAGAAACATTCTGAAATATCTGAGATTTTCCTTTTTGAAAAAATTATTCTCATTATCTTCAAGAACCTCCGCCAAATCGTCAAGCTGTTCATAGTGCGTTTTCAAATCACGGATATCGTCACGTATTTCATTAACACGATTTGACACCGTATCGATACCCTGATTCAGAATTGCATTTTCCATATCGTCAAGCTCACGCTCGTAACCCTCCATAATCATTAAATCGTCTTTGATAATGCAGTTCAGAAAATCATACAGAAATCTTTCCAGACTTGGCATTCTCCATTTTTTACTCTTTTTTATAACATTGATAATTTTCTCGGCTTCTCCGCTGTCGTCTATGAATACTATTCCCTTTTCGTCAAGTGCGAACGCAAATTTTTTATCATCACCGGTAATATCACTTCTGTCGGGAACAGAAAACGTTCCTGTCAGTGAATCGTAGTTGACCTCCGCTTTAGTACTGTGAATTTCGGCTGTATCGGGTTCGATATCAATTCCCATATCAAATATATCTCTGTTTGTACTCCATTCCTTTTGGGTTAGTATTGCCACAAATTGTTTTTCATTTTTCATTATGTCTTTTTTACAGCATTCTTTTAATGTATCTTCTATAATATAGTACATTTGTATATCCTCCCAACTTTTAAAATAAACACAATTATTTTTATTATACCTCAAAAGCTATCATTTTGCAACCAATTTACTATTAAATAATACAAAAATACGAAAAAAGTTACAGTATTAATTTATACAAAAAATTTGAATTACCCCCTTGATTTTTATACCACATTGTGTTATTATATTAGTGTAGAAATTTGAAAGACAATTTCTGTAACAAATTCTTTCCAACGAAAGGGTGGATAGTATGAAAATTAACTACACTGCAAGAAAAGTTACTTTGAAAGACAATTTTAAGGAGCGTGTTGAGAAGAAGCTCAAGAAGTACGACCGTGTTTTCTCGGAAGATGCCGAGGCTATGGTTACTGTTACCGTGTACAAGAACAGACAGACAGTCGAAATTACTATCAAAGACAACGGTATGATTTATCGTGTTGAGAATACAAGACCCGAAATGAACGAGGCTTTGGATATAGATATTGATAAACTCGGCCGCCAAATCCGCAAGAACAAGACCAAGCTGGAGAAGAGAATCCGTCCTGCCGCTTTGGACGAGTACCCCGATGAGGCTGCTGCCGAAATCGATGAAGAAGAGAATCAGCTTCAGGAAGAAGTTTCCTATGAGGTTCTCAGAAAGAAGAATGTTTCTCTTAAGCCTATGTCTGTTGACGAAGCTATTCTTCGTATGAATATGGTCAATCATAAGTTCTTTATGTTCCTCAATGCCGACACCGACAAAGTTTCCGTTGTTTACATCAGAGATAACGGTGACTACGGTATGCTTGAGTCGGAGCTTGATGATTAATACCTTTTAATTTCGATTAACAAAAGGAGCAAATCGATTTAATTCGGTTTGCTCCCTCTTTCTGTTTATACTATACTAATTCATTTTAACCGATAGATATTTTTGAATTAGGAATTAATAATCTAATCACTACACACTAACCACGAACCGCTAAAAAACTTTATCTGCTGCTCGAAATAGAATTAGTATAAAATGGTAAATCTTAGCCTTTGAGTATAATAAAATTTACTTTAACCGTCATGTTCCTCTCCGCATTCAAGACAGAAATGACTGCCCGAGATGAACTTTCTGTTATTCAATTCAACAAGACCGTATTTATTCTCCTCGCTTTGTACCTTCTTATAAAAATGATTGCACACCATAGACTTCGTATAAGAAGAAGCATTGACAAGAACAGTCTGATTGGCTGTGTTTCCCATAAAGCACTTTGCCAGCTCAACCCCTTCAAGGATATCGTGTTCCTCCGTAGCTATGTACGATGTTGCGTTATAGCTGTTGTATTCCTCTTTCGGCAGTATACTATAAAAAAAACCGTTGACGGTTCGTCCGTCGCTTGTTTCAAAGGTTGTAAAATAATTCTGCAAATAGCCGTCGGATATGACTGCATTATTGGCACTGGAATTCACCAATGTAGAAAAAGCTGCTCCGTAAGCCGTTCTTACAAAGTTATATGATAACTTATCCGCTTTATTGGAACGCTGGTCAACGTAAATCCAATTCTCGTTCTCCTTAGTACCGTCACCCAGATGAAACGAAACTCTCGCTATCATATCACTGCTGGAAACAACAAGAAGATACATCTTCTTACTATTATCAAGAAAAATCTTGAGTTGAGCAGGAACTGTATCGTCTTCACCAGCCTCTGTTCTTTCAATGCTTACACCCTCGAAGCCTGTAAAAAGCTCCGTTAAATCCTCTGTCAATTTTTGATAACCGTTAGTGCTTGAATACCCTTGTCTTCTGATAATCTCATTATTTTTCATAAAATAAAAAACCTCCTACTTCGTACCTATGGTTTCACTGTCTGTTTCCAATAAAACAGCATTACCCATAATTAAATTAAATTTTGAACCTTTAATTTCCTGCATAACAGAACCAATCAATGACTTTGTGTTAAAGCCGTTAAGATGAAAATTCGCCGCTCCCAAAACCGAACCAACTCTGATTTTTTCAATAAGCTCTGCATATTCAGATGTTTTGGTTGGATACGGAACATTTATTTTATGCCCTTCGATAGCTGCCTTGATACTGTCAAAATCACTGATAGCCTGAATGACCGTTTCTCTTGAAGTTCTGTCGGTCATAAAAACACCTCCTATAATCCCCCCCAAAAAGCAAAAAAGTTGCATACAACTATGCAACTTTTTTAATGTGTTCATAAATTATTTACATTTTATTATTAATTATTCTTTAAATGCTATGCCGAATGCTCCGGCTAAATTCATTGCACTGTTTTTTAAGTTTCCCAAAGTATTTCCGATATTTTTCAAGCTTCTTTCCCTCGATCGGGGTTAAGCTCAATCGCCATATCCTCGACATCTTTACCTACAAGAAACCAACTGGGAGTTTCACCGCCGAAAGCAGCGTCAATATAAAAAAGATGTGCACTTCTCTGGAGTTTACCCATTGTTGTATTGTCTGCCATAATTTTACATCTGTTCATCGGTTAGACCGTGGGATTTCAAATCTTCTGTTTTCATTGTGAAGACCTCCTTTTGATAAAATGTATAATAAAAGCACTCTGCATTTCTGCAAAGTGCTTCAGTCTTGATATTAAAATAAATCGCTGTGTGTTCCTGTGCGTGTAAGATAAAGAACAAGATTATTGTCTGTTATCTCATAAACCAAAAGCCAATCGGGTGTAATATGACATTCACGGCAGCCGTCATATTCTCCGTTCAAATAATGGTCTTGATATTTTTGAGGAAGTTCCTCGCCGTTTGCAAGAATTTTTAAAACCGCTTCAAGTTTTGATATGTCATAACCTCGTTTTACAATCTTTTTATAATCCTTTTTAAATGACGAGTGATACTTAATCTTCCGCATTCAAATCCTCCATTAATTCCTCAACGGAGTTAAAAGGTCCGTGAAGATTTCGTCCGTTTTTGACATCATTGATAGCTTCAAGGGTTTCTGCATTCGGAACATCTGCTTTTATCTCGAACGGTATGCCGTGAACTCTAACCAGTTGTCTTAAAAAAACATTAACCGCAGTAGACATATTCATTCCCAAATCATTAAGCAATTCCTCTGCATTTTTCTTTAGGGTTTCATCTACACGCACGTTTAGATTTGCTGTTGCCATAAAATCAACTCCTTTAATATTGTATATGTATTATAACACTTTTTCGTTACAATGTCAAGATTTTATTTTGCAACAGCATTACATCTTTTATTATCACCTACTTTCACGCATAACAAAACCGCCTTGATTGCTCAGGGCGGTTAACCATATGTTTATTCTATATCAAGCCAACATTCAGCATCTTCTATTCTGCTTTCAACATCATTCATATCACAATTTTTTTCTATTCCTATTCTTCTGACAGCTTCAAGAATTTTATGTGATTTTGTATTCTGTGTAACTTCATCAAGTGAATACATAAACTCCTCATAAGATAATGACATTTTTTTATATCACACATTAAAATCACCTATCTTTCTCTGCAAACTATCAGGGAAAATTGTACCATTTTTGCCGTTCGGAACTAAATTGTATATCTGCGACCAGAACCAAGCTGCGTCTACCCACTCTTCAAGAGCTGTCTGCAATGCCGATTGAGTGTCGGATATAAACGTGTAGGAACGCTGTTTAGACAGTATTCGATATCCAAAAATATGTTGAAATTTCTGCCATAAAATGTTATAATCCGAACAAGTGAACTAATTTCACAATTAAATTTCAAGGAGTGCTTATAATGGCAGAAACCGATTTTACAATTACCACCGAATTAAACGGTGAGGTTACACAGCTAAACGAAGAAGAGATTATCCTTTTGCTTGAACTTAGAATGATGAGTGAAGAAGAAAGAAATATAATCTTAGAACTAATTGAAAAATTCAAATACGATTAAAATCTTAATATACTTTGGATAAAAAGAAAAACCGCCCTCCCCTACGCCAATAGGAAAGAACGGCAGACCACAACACAGAGTGCTGTGATACAAATAAATTAAGCACTTATATTGTACCACACCCTTATAAAAATTGCAATAGCTTTTACAAGGGATTTTTGCACCCTTTTTTAGTCAACAAAAGCAACTTTTAGTCAAGAAAATAGTCAAGGAGGTACAATATGCCAATTACCAAAGCAAAAGACAAAAACGGCAAGTTTATCAAAAAAGACGGCAAACAAAAGTACCGTGTGCGTGTCAACTACACAGACAGCTACGGTAACAACAAGCATATAGAACGCACTGCCTATGGAGCTGATGAAGCGAAACAGCTTGAAAGAGAACTGACCCACTCGGTCAAGGTAGAGAAACCCTCTTCAAAAGATTTTGGACGAACATTATTTACGCTGTAAGAGTATGCCCAATTTTACAGACGATTATTTCGTGTGCGGCGGTGTTAAGGCTTTGAGAGATACTTCGACATCAAACGCAAACAACAACTTCGCCAAGCAGGCAGGTGTCAAGAAAATTCGTATTCACGATTTCAGACATTCACACGCAAGTTTACTTGCAAATAACGGTATTAGTATTCAAGAAGTAGCAAGAAGACTAGGTCATTCTGATGTTTCAATTACTTTAAGAACTTATGCTCACCTTTATCCAAAAGAGAGTGAAAGAGCCTTGAATGTCCTTAATAAAATAGAACTTTAAAGAAAAATCCCTGAACACCCAAAATATAATCACGGCTATTCGGGGATTTTTCGGGGATAATATAAAACTATCCGCATAAAATCAGAGTTTTTTTATATATGGTGGAGGTGAGGAGAATCGAACTCCTGTCCGAAAACCGCTTACTAAGGCTTTCTACGAGTGTATCCGATGTTTTGACGTTCCCTCGGCAGCACGCCCAAAGGCAGGCTTACTGCGTTGGTAGCCTCTGATACATGTACGGGGTCAAGGCATCCTCCCGAACACGTTCACCACTAATCGACGCTCTTATCCGAGCCGTGGTACTCTCGGACAGAACGAGCAGCAACTTAGGCTGCTAAGGCAACTGTATTGTTGTCGTTTAATTTTAAGTTTGCGGATTTTAAAGCGGTTCCGCACCGCTACTCGCTTACCAAAGCTCACAATCCCCGTCGAAACCTTTACACCCCCATTTTTACGGACAACGTCCGCTTGAAACACGTGAATATATTATTCTTTATTAGTCTTACTTCACGTACCTGACCGAAAGTTGATTTTTTAGAGGAAGTTTTAAACAAACTCTTTCTATATCATCTGCAATCGCAACCGCAAATTTTTGTGCGAAAGATGTTATTATATCAAAAGCTGTTTTGTATATTGTTTCCTGTCGAAGTTGCCGACAATCTTATCTGTTAAAACGTTCTTTCATAGTACGTTCTATATCACGCTTGGCTGATTTCTCCGCCATATCGGCACGCTTATCGTACAATTTTTTACCCTTGCAAAGTCCGACCGCAACTTTTACCTTACTGCCCTTGAAATAAAGCGACAGCGGAATGATTGAGTAACCGTCCTGCTTTACGTGACCGAAAAGCCGCATAATCTCACGCTTGTGCATAAGAAGTTTTCTCACTCTCATAGGGTCTTTATTAAATATATTGCCCTGTTCGTACGGACTTATGTGCATTGCATTCACAAAAATTTCGCCGTCAACTATCGAACACCAACTATCTTTGAGATTTGTTCTGCCTGCACGGATAGATTTAACTTCCGTGCCGCAAAGCTCAATGCCGGCTTCAATTGTTTCAATCACAAAGTAATCGTGATATGCTTTTTTGTTTTGTGCTATAGTTTTTGTGTTTTCCTTAGCCATTGTACAATCACGCTCCTTTGTGAATAATTTGTACTCATAGTCGTTTCGTATATTTTATAATAACACTTTTTTGAATGCTTGTCAATAATTTTTTTAAATTTTTTAAAAGCTTGACCAAACTTTAAATGGTAAATCTTTTAGACCGTTAGGACAATACCAAAAAATAAAGAATTGTCTTAAAACAAGCTTACAATTTTAAGACAATTCCTTATCACACAAAAACTATGAGTATTCATTCTATATAAAAAAGATAAAAAACAACAAAAAGCAAACACGATATACAAAGAAATACACCGATAATGCTTTATTATTATGATAACAAAAACCAACGAATTTAAATATTAGTTTTTTCTGTTAAAAAACGTTGGAAAACGTTGCTTTTTATCAGAAATTGTGTTATACTGTATACAGTGATAAAATTTACTTTGCGGCAGCTATACTCGAAAGCGTTAAGATTTAGCACTTTTATTTCTTATACTCAAAATCTAAAAGATTTAGCAAATTCAAGTAAACCCCTCTGTCCTGCGGACATCTCCCCTATGAGGGGCGACTTTGATAAATCGAGAACCAA